>NZ_JBXAST010000002.1:0-36265 GCF_058809645.1 Azospira sp. MPR-E4
TGAGGGCAATAACGCCAACCACCAACTTCCGGTTTGCAGGTGAACGGTAACTCCCCGTAACGCCGTGTAACGCGGCCCGGCGCCGGGTACTGCGTCAATTTGTCGCAGCACCGCCAGGAGCGCCTTCATTACCATGGCGCCTTGACCAAGCTCGGTGACCGCCGGTCGCCCATTCGTCCCAGCCCGTGCGCATCCTTCCGTTTCTCGCCCTGCTGTTCCTGCTGGGCGCCTGCCAGCCCGCCACCGAATCCCGGGGTACGGGCGCGCCCGTCGAATTTCATCTGCAGACTGCCGCCGGCCCCCTCGACGGCCCCGCCGCCGACGCCCAGGTGCGCCTGCTTTTCTTCGGCTACACCAACTGTCCCGATCTTTCGCCCACGGCCCTGGCCACCGGCGCCCAGGCCCTCAACGGCCTGACCCCGGCGGAACGGGAGCGGGTGCGCCTGGTCCTGGTGACGGTGGACCCGGAGCGGGACACGCCCGCCGCCCTGCAAGGCTATACGGCCTTCTTCCACCCCCTGCTGGTGGGGGCCAGCGCCACGCCGGAGCAGACCATCGCCCTGGCCAAGGCGCTCGGCACCGGCTTCGAAAAGCAGGCGCCACGCCCCGACGGCAGCTACTTCGTGGACCACAGCGGCAGCAGCTACCTGCTCGACGGCAGCGGCCGCCTGGCCGCCACCCTGCCCGCCGGCGCCTCGCCCCAGGAGATGGTGGCCGCCATCCGGAGCCTGTTGTGACGCGGCGCCCCTCGGCCCGCTTCGGCGCCTTCCTGGCCGTGCTGCTGTTGCTGTTCCTGGCCATGCTGGCCGACGCCCGCCGCCTGGCGCCGCCGCGGCAGCAGGAGCAGGCCGCACGGGCCGCCCTGGTGCAGCAGCTGGGCCTGAGCGACCTGGCCCTGTTCACCGAGGCCCGCTACACCCGGCACCTGTCCCTGGCCGATCTCCATTCGCCGTTCCAGGACCATCCCCTGGCCCTGGACCACTTCCCCTCCGGCTCCGTCGTGCCGCCGCCCCCCGCCCGTCTGCCCCACTATGCGCCCCTGGATCGAGAAACAACGCTACCTGATTGACTACACCCTGGCCGCCCTGGCCCGGCGCAAGGCCCGCAACCTGGGCCTGCTGGCGGTCTATGCCCTGCTGGTCTTCATGCTGGCCTCGGTCTCCCTCTTCGGCCAGGCCCTGCGCCAGGAAGCGGCGGCGGTGCTGGCCGACTCGCCGGAGGTGATCCTGCAGCGCCTGGTGGCGGGGCGCCACGACCTGATCCCGCCGGGCTACCTGGAGAAGATCGGCCGCATCCGCGGCGTGCAGCACCAGCAGGGGCGCCTGTGGGGCTACTACTACGATCCGGTGAGCAAGGCCAACTACACCCTGCTGGTGCCGGCCGCTGAGGCGCCGGCACCAGGCCATCTGCGCCTGGGCGCCACCCTGGCCCGGGAGCGGGGCCTGCAGGCGGGCCAGCCCCTGTCCCTGCGCTCCTACGGCGGCAAGCTGTTCACCTTCACCGTGGACGAGGTGCTGCCGGCCAGCAGCGAACTCATCAGCGCCGACCTGGTGCTGCTCGGCGAGGCCGATTTCCGCGCCTTCTTCGACTACCCGGCCGGCCATTACACGGACATCGCCCTGTCGGTGGCCAATCCCCAGGAGGTGCGCAACGTGGCGGCCAAGCTCGGCGCCGCCCTGCCCGACGCCCGCCCCATCCTGCGCGAGGAGATGCGCCGCACCTACGCCAGCCTGCTGGACTGGCGCGAGGGCATCGTCCTCGCCCTGCTGGCGGCGGCCCTGCTGGCCTTTGCCATCCTGGCCTGGGAGAAGGCGTCCGGCCTTTCCGCCGACGAGCGGCGGGAGATCGGCATCCTCAAGGCCATCGGCTGGGAGACCGGGGACGTGCTGCGCATGAAGCTGTGGGAAGGCCTGCTGATTTCCTTCAGCGCCTTCCTCCTCGGCCTGGTGGGGGCCTATGTCCATGTCTTCCACTTTGGCGCCCGCCTCTTCGAGCCGGTGCTGAAGGGCTGGGCGGTGCTTTATCCCCGCTTCACCCTGGTGCCCCAGCTGGACGGCCTGCAGCTGTTCACCCTCTTCTTCTTCACCGTGGTGCCCTACACCGCCGCCGTGCTGGTGCCCATCTGGCGCGCCGCCATCATCGATCCCGACGCGGCCATGCGCGGCTGACCGGGGGACCTGCCATGATCCAGCTCACCGACATCCACAAGGCCTTCAACCAGGGCCAGCACAACGAATACTGGGCCCTCTCCGGCATCGACCTGGAGCTTGAGGCCCGGCGCGTCACCGCCTTCCAGGGCCCCAGCGGCTCGGGCAAGACCAGCCTGCTGACCATCGTCGGCTGCCTGGCCCGCCCCACCCGGGGCCGGGTGCGCCTGCACGGGGAGGACATTTCCGGCCTGCCGGAACGCTTCCTCACGGAAATCCGCCGCCGCACCTTCGGCTTCGTCTTCCAGCAGTTCAACCTGATCCGTGGCCTCTCGGCCCTGGACAACGTGATGCTGCCGGCCTACCCGGAGGGCAAGCCCCACGCCGAACTGCTGCAGCGGGCCGAGACCCTGTTGGCGCGCCTGCAGCTGGGCCACCGCCGCCATGCCCGGGTGGAGTGGCTGTCCGGCGGCGAGCAGCAGCGGGTGGCCATCGCCCGGGCCCTGATCAATGACCCCGAAGTCATCATCGCCGACGAGCCCACGGCCAATCTGGACACCACCCTGTCCAAGCAGTTTCTCGCCATCCTGGAGGAGCTCAGCGGCGAGGGCCGCACGGTGCTGCTGACCAGCCATGATCCCCTGGTGATCAAGTCCAGCGCGGTGCACCGGGTGGTGGGCCTGCGCGACGGCCGCCTCTGCGGGGATTGAGCCATGCTCTTCCAGCCCTCGGTCATCGCCCTGCTCCTGGCGGCCACCCTGTCCCTGGTGATGGTGGCCGCCGCCGCCCCCTTCGCCTGGCAGATCCTGCGTCACTGGGACCTGGGCAGCGGCAGCGAACTGCAGCTGCAGCTGGAGCGGCGCACCTATCTCTTCTCCACCCTGGCCGCCTTCGTCTGCGCCAGCCAGCTGCTGGCCCTGCTGCTCTTCGTATTCACCGCCGACCGGCTCTCCGCCATGTTCGTCGGCGCCATGTGCGCCGTCGGCGCCCTCAATGCTGATGCCTGGGGCTTTCCCGCCCTGCTGCTGCAGGTGGCCCTGTTCTTCCTCGCCGCCCTGTGGCTGGTGCTGAACCACGTGGACACCCGGGCCCGCAACTACCCCCTGGTGCGCCTCAAGTACGCCCTGCTGCTGGGCCTGACACCCCTGCTGGCCCTCTCGGCCTGGCTGCAATGGTCCTATTTCCGAGGCCTCAAGGCAGACATCATCACCTCCTGCTGCGGCAGCCTCTTCTCCGGCGACAGCAACCATGGCGTCGCCGGGGAAATGGCGGGACTGGCGCCCCTGCCGGCCATGCTGTGGTTCTACGGCAGCCTTGGCCTGGCCGCCCTGCTCACCGCTTGGCACGCCTGGAGCGGCCGCCTCGGCCTCCTGGCCGGGCTCAGCAGCGGCGCCGCCTTCGTCGGCGGCATCGGCGGCATCGTTTCCTTCCTCTCGCTCTACCTCTACGAGCACCCCCACCACCACTGCCCCTTCTGCATCCTCAAGCCCGAGTACGACTACCAGGGCTACGCCCTCTACCTGCCCCTGTTCGCCGCCACGGCGGCCGGCATGGGCAGCGGCGTGCTGCAGCTGGTGCGCCGGGTGCGGGGCCTGGAGCAGATCGCCCCGGCCGCCTCGCGCCGTCTGGCGACGGTGGCGGCCTGGGGCTTCGGCCTGCTGCTGTGCCTGGCTGCCGGCATGATGGCCGGCTCCCGGCTGGTGCTGTTACAACCCTGAACGGCGCGCTTCAGCTGGCGGCGCCGTCCTTCTTGCGACGCAGCCGCTCCTGGTCGTTGCGGTAGCGGCGGCCCAGCTGCTCCGCCTTCTCCGCCATGGATGCAGCCAGGGCCTCGTCGAAAGTGGCCAGCTCGCCGCCCTGCTCCTGGCGCACCCGCTGGGCCGCCACCGGATCGGCAAAGACGTACTTGCTGCGCCGGGTCATGGTGCCCGGCAGGCGACTGCCCAGCAGATAGGTGGCGGCGGCGACATCCACCAGGGGCTTGGGCTCGCCCTCGGCGCCAAAATCGGGCCCGTAGATGGCTTTGAAGCCCCGCCGCCGCTCCCGCAGCATCATCTCGGCCGTGCATTCCAGGGAACAGGTGCCGTCCACGTGATCGTCGGCGTAATGGGTCAGGTGACGGGCGTAATGGAAGCGACGCCGGTCCATGTTGCAGACGACGCAGCGGGGATACTTCTCCAGCTCGTTATCCAGGGGTACCGGGTCGGCGACGGGCTCGGCACCGCGTCCGGAAGTGGGCTCGGCCGCCTCGACCTGCCCCACCACCGTCAGCGCCAGCAGGCCTTTGAAAAGGGTACGGCGATCCATATTTTCTCCTTCCAATGAAAAGGCCGGACATGCGGTCCGGCCGGGAGTCCGTGATCAGTAGCTGGCCTGGAAGGTCAGCATGAAGTTGCGGGGATCGCCGTAACCGTTATAGGAGTTGACCGAGCGCACGCCACTGGTGTGATAGACCCGGTCGAACAGGTTGTAGGCATTCAGACTCAAGGCATAGCTCTTGTTGAAGCGGTAGCCGATGGCCGCATTGACCACGGCATAGCCGCCCTGGGCCATGGTGTCCAGGGTGCCGTTGCCCTTGTAGCGGCTGCTGCCAACTAGGCCGGCCCCCACAGTCCAGCCGGCACCGGCATCGTCGGCAAAGCGATAATTGGCCCATAGCTTGAGCGTATGGCGGGGATACCAGTTGCTGATCGGTTTGCCAGTGTTTGTCGTATCCTTTAGATACTTTGTTTGCAAATTGGTATACCCGGCGGTCAGATCAAGCCCCTGGGCTACCTTACCGGTTACCTCAGTCTCCCAGCCTTTGCTTTCCACCTCTCCGGCTGCGAGATAGAAGTTGGGATGATCGGGGTCTGCAAAAGAGCGATTGACGTCACGAATTTGGAAGACGGCTAGGTTGGCATTGACCTTGCCATCCATGAATTCACCTTTGGCTCCAATCTCTTGCTGTTTGCCAACGCGCGGTTCCAGTGTAGAGCCGTCATAGCGTTTGGCGGTCTGAGGCATAAAAATGTCTGAGTAACTGGCATAGACCGAGGACTGTGCAGTTACGTCGTAAATAACGGCCCCATAAGGCGTGAACTCATTGTTGGTCTTGCCTTGCTGACCCCAAGGCGTTGCTGCCGATGGAGCCACACTGCGACTTTTATCGGCGTAATCGGTGTAGCGGCCACCCAGGATCAGGGTCAAGGGATCTGCCAAACTCAAGCGAAGCTGGCCGTAGGTCCCGTGCTGGTAGGAAATACTCTCCCCGCCTTTACTGTAGGTAACCGTGGGCTCCGGAATGGAGTTGGGATTGAAGATGGAAACCCCGGTGACATCACTCGCGTTGCCACTAGCGTAGCTCGTACGGAACCGGTCAAAGTTGACCCCAACCAATGCTTGATGACGACGACCCATCAACTCAAATGGTCCTGCTAGGAAAGCATCAAAACCATCTCTATAGTAATCGTAGTTGGCTTGGCGACGAGCGTACTTTGCCGTATCTGTAATGGGATTTACGCCTCCATTCACATAGCTGTCTTTAAAGAAGTAGCTTTGTTTGCGTTGATAAGCCGAGGCTTTTGCAGTCCACTGATTATCCAGACGGTGTTCTAAGGCAAGAGCTATTTCTTCTGTATGCCAAGTGCTCCGATTCCAGTCCGGCAACACGTTAGTGGAGCGGGGTACGTTCAGGTATTGCCCGTTGTTGTATGCAGGCAGGCCGGAAGTAGACACGTGAGTTTCTGAATCCTGGACCGTCAAAAACATGGACAGGGTCGTGACCGAACTAAGGTCTATGTCCAGGTTTCCATAGAACAGGTCCTTGCTATCCTTGGTTCGAGCATAAAAAAAATCCCGATCCTGTTGAGAGACAACCAAGCGTCCCCGGATACGCTTTTCAGCATCCAAAGGCCCAGTGATATCGGCCTCAGCACGTCGGTTATTCCAGCTGCCTATCGATACTTTGAAATCGCTTTTGGCCGTTGTTTGACCACGTTTTCGCACCATATTGACCGCCCCTGACGGGTTGTCAGAGCCCTGCAGAAGTCCAGCAGGGCCCCGTAGCACTTCCACACGGTCATAGATGGGCAAGTCAAATTGTTGGTAGCCCCCAAGACCGGCTGCTGCGGGAATCCCGTCGTACATCACCCCCAGAGAGTAACCACGCACACGGTAGTCGCTTTGGGTGGTGTCATTGGGAATATACGTAACACCTGTTGCCTGTATCAGGGCATCTTTCAAGTTCACCATGCCCTGGTCGTCCATCTGCTGGCGCGTCACCACCGACACGGAATGGGGAATCTCTCGCATGGTCAGGGGAATTTTGCCGGCCACGGTGGCCGCTGCGGCTGCATAGGTGCCGCTACCCTCGCTCTGGGCGCTGGGCCGCGGTGCGCGCACGACCACTTCGGGCAGGGTCTGGCTGTTGCGCGGACGCCGCTGGATCACGTAGCTCCCCGGGGCGGTGCTGTGGAAGACGAAGTCCGTGTCCTGCAGCAGCTTCTGCAGCGCCGCTTCCGGCGTCAGGCTGCCCTGCAGTCCCCGGCTAGGGGCGCTCTGCAGTTCCGCCGCGTCGAACAGGATCTGGATGCCCGTCTGCCCGGCCAGACCCTGCAGGGCCTCGGCCAGGGGCTGGGGCGCCAGGTCCAGCGTACGCGCCCCCTGGGCCCATGAGTTCCCCGCCACGGCTGCCGTCACCAGCGCCACCATCCCCATCATTTTTTTCATTGCTCGCCTTTCACTCACTGAGACTCCGGCTGTTTGCCGGCATGGGGAGTGAGACGTTGGAGCAATGAAAACCCTGACACGGGTGGGCAAAAGTATTTACTCGACACCGCCTCGGCGCAGCAGATAGGTGCGGTCCCGGCCCTCTTCCCGGGCCAGGGGATAGAGCAGCAGCAGGGCGTCGAGCAGGCCCTCCCGGTCCGCCATGCGGAAGCTGCCGCTGATGCGCAGTTCCGCCAGGGACGGGTCCTGCAGCAGCACCGGACGCTCGTGCTGGCGATTGACCTGCGCCAGGGCCTGGGCCAGGGGCGTGGCCTGGAAAATCCAGCGGCCTTCGAGCCAGGGCGCCACCTGCCCCGGGGCCACCGGCTGCACTGCGCTGCTGCCCTGGGGCCCGTGCTGCCATTGCTGGCCGCCCCCGATGGACACGGGGACGGCGCCGAGATGGGCTTCCACCCGGCCTTCCAGCACCCGCACCGCGAGGGACTGGCGCTCCAGGCTGACGGCGAAGGTGGTGCCGATGTCCCGCAGGGTGGCGGCGCCGGCCTGGACCGAGAAGGGCCGGGCATCGGCGGCGACGACGAAGCGGGCCTCGCCCCGCTCCAGGAACAGGCGGCGCTGGTGCTGCGAATACTGGATGCGCAGGACGGTGTCGGCGTTGAGGTCGAGCCGGCTGCCGTCCGCCAGCAGTTCGCTGCGCCTTTCGCCCACCGCGGTCTGCAGGCACTCCTGGCGGTCCATGGCCGGCAGGCCAAGCAGGGCGCCGCAACAGGCGAGGCCGGCCAGCCCGGCGGCCAGGGACTGGCGCCGGCTGCGACGGCGGGGCTTGAGGCCGTCGAGCTGGCGCCACAGTTCCTGGAAGCGGGCGTACTCCCGGGAATGGCGGGGGTCGGCGGCCAGCCAGGCCTCGAAGCGGCGCTGCTCGGCAGCGGAGCATTCCGGCCGCTGCAGGCGCAGCAGCCAGCCCGCCGCCTGCTCCAGCACCGCCGGCAGGGGCTGGTCTTCAGGGGGCGTGCCGCAGGCGGACATGGTCAGTGCAGGCACAGGCGCAGCTGCACCAGGGCCCGGATCAGGTGTTTTTCGATGGCATTGACGCTGATGCCGTATTCCTGTGCCAGGTCGGCCTGGCGGCAGCCGTCGAATTTGTGGCGCAGGAACACCTCGCGGCAGCGGGGCGGCAGCTGTTCCACCGCCGCCGCCAGGCGGGCCAGGGTCTGCCTGGCGCTGGCCACCTGCTCCGGACCGGGGCGGGGGCAGGCCTGTTCGGCGCAGTCTTCCAGGGGCAGGATTTCCCGGGGACGGCCGGCCTGGGCCCGGTAGTGGTCCACCGCCAGGTTGGCGGCGATGCGATAGAGGAAGGCCCGGGGATTGCGGATGGCGTCCTTGCCGTCGCTCAGCATCATGCGCAGGAAGGTTTCCTGGGCCAGTTCCCGGGCGACTTCCCGGCAGGCCACCCGCTGGGCCAGGTAATGGCGCAGTTCGGCGACGTGCTGCAGGTAGAGATGGGCGAGCGCTTCACCACCGAGCATGGGTGGCTATCCATTAGGGCATAGAAAGAAGATCGCCATGCTAGAGCACGCCCCGCCCCGCACAAATGCGACATAGGGTCGCACTGCCGCCCGCAGAGCCAGGCAGGGCGCGGCAATTTGCCGCACTCCGGCACTTTCGCCAACGCTTATATTCGGGGTCTGTTTTTCAGCAAGGGAGATAAGAAATGGATCGTCGCCAACTATTGAAGCTGTCCCTGGCCGCCGGCGCCGGGCTCGCCGCCACCACCGGCTCCGCCCAGGCCGCTGCCTGCGACACGGACCGCACGCCCCAGCAGTTCATTCCCAAGACCGGGGCCGATGCCAATCCGCTGGACAAGGAATTCGAGAAGTATCCCAAGTGTCCCTACTGCGGCATGGACCGCAAGGAACACCACAAGGCCCGCATGCTGGTGCAGTACAGCGACGACCTGGCTGACGGCGTCTGCTCCATCCACTGTCTGAGCCTCAGCCTGGGCCTCAACATCGACCGGGAACCGAAGCAGATCTGGGGCCCCGACTATGGCTCCGCCGCCGAACCCCGGCCCCTGGTGCCGGTGGACAACCTGGTCTATCTCATCGGCGCCGACCTCAAGCACGCCATGACTAAGCGCAGCAAGCATTCCTTCGCCACCCCCAGCGTGGCCAAGGAATTCCAGGCCAAGTACGGCGGCAGCCTGGGCAACTTCAACGATGCCCTGCGCGAAGCCTATCTGGACATGGCTGGCGACGTGGCCATGATCCGCAGGAACCGGGAAGAACGCCGGCGCAAGGCCGCCCAGGCCAAGGGCTGAGATGGGACGCCGCCTCCTGGCGGCCTGGCTGCTCTGCGCCTGGATGGGTATCCAGGCCGCAGCGGCAGCCGCCGCGCCGCCCGCCAAGCCCGGTCCCCGGGACACCTGCCCGGTCTGCGGCATGCTGGTTTCCAAGTATCCCAACTGGGTCGCCGTGGTGCAGTGGAAGGACGGCCATGTGCATTTCTTCGACGGCGCCAAGGACATGTTTAAGTTCCTCCAGGACCTGCCCAAATACGCCCCGGGCCACCGCCCCGGCGACATCGAGGCCATCCTGGTGACCGACTTCTACAACCTGCGCCGCGTTGACGCACGCAAGGCCCTATTCGTCCTCGGCTCCGACGTGCTCGGTCCCATGGGTCACGAACTGGTGCCCCAGGCCGACCGGCTGGATGCGGAAGAATTTCTCAAGGACCACAAGGGCAAGCGCATCGTGGACTTCGGCCAGGTGACCCCGGCCCTGATCCGCCAACTGGACGCCGACTGAAACCGGCCGGACTCAGGGGGCGGCGCGCCGTCCCCTGACCACGCTGCCCACCATGGTCAGCACGAACAGCAGCAGGGCCAGGCCGTTGCCGGCGCCGCCCCAGGGCCGCAGCCCCGATTCGGGCAGCAGGTCGCCCAGCAGGCGCAGGGCCAGGCTGCCGTGCAGCACCAGCAGGGGCCCGTAGAACACCGGGTGGTAGGGAATCTGCACCCGGGCCACGGCGGGGAAGATGATCGGCGCGTGGCCGAACACCATGGAAAAGACAAAGCCCACCAGCAGAGCATGCAGGGCTGCGTCGTAGTGGGGCCCGCTGCCGCTGAGGGCGCCGCCGCCGAGCAGCAGGCCGCCGCCCAGGGCCAGCCAGAAATATCCCAACAACAGACACACCGCGATGAAGCGGGTCAGACCCTGCTGCTTCACCGTGCGTCGGGCAATGTCCTGTTTCAACAGCCACAGAGCCAGGGCCAGCAGGCCGAGCCCGGCCAGGGCCGTGCCTGCGTCCGGCAGCAGGGGCGTCAGCAGCGCCCCCAGCAGCACCAGGGCCATGAACAGGGCGAAGAAGCGCTGCGCCAGGGGCGATGGCGGCAGGAAGCGGGAAAGCTCCAGGCGCTCGCCGGCGATGGTCAGGGCCAGGAAGGCGACCCAGGCGATCACCACCCGGGGCACCGGGAAGCCGGCCAGCCACAGGCCGTTGCCCAGCAGCCAGGAAGCGGCGCCCAGGGCCAGGGTCAGGTTGTGCAGGGCGGGCTGCTGCCGCCACACCCGCAGGGAGGCCAGCAGCAGGATGGCGGCAGCGCCGCAGGCCAGGCCGCCGGCCACCGCCGGCGGCGCGCCGAGCAGCAGGGCCAGGCCGGCAGCGCCGGCCAGGGCCGGCCCCAGGTAGGCCCAGCCGGTGGCCAGGGCCACCGCCCGTTCCAGGGCGATGACGGTGCCGAAGAAGGCGCTGACCATGAGGGGGCCGTGGAAGGCGGCGCCCTGGGCCGCCAGGGAGGCGGGCAGGGGAAAGGCCCAGCCCAGGCGCCACAGGCCGCCGCCGACGCCGACCAGGAGGGCGGCCATGGCCAGCAGCAGCAGGGGCAGGCGTTGCAGGGGACGCAGGCCGCCCCGGTGGGGGGCGTTCATGGCTACTCGCCCCAGCCCAGGGTGTCCTTGGCCTTGGGGCTCATCAGGGCCGGCGACCAGGGCGGCTCCCACACTAGTTGCAGGTCCAGGTCGTAGGGTTCCGGCACCAGGGGCTCTAGGGCCGCCCGGGCCTCGTCCATGACCAGGTCGCCCATGGGGCAGGCCGGGCTGGTCATGGTCAGGCGCACCACGACGCCGTTGTCGCCGATGTCGATGCCGTAGACCAGGCCCAGGTCCACGATATTCACCCCGACCTCCGGATCCACCACCTGGCGCAGGACGGTGCGCAGGGCTTCTTCAGTCGGCAGGGACATGGTCATTCTCCTAGGTAGGCGGCTTTGACGCGGGGGTTGTCGAGCAGGGTGCCGGCCGCATCGGTGAGGGTGATGTCGCCGGACTCCATGACGTAGCCGCGGCGGCTCACCTGCAGGGCCAGGCGGGCGTTCTGCTCCACCAGCAGGATGGTCATGCCCTGGCTGGCCACCTCTTGTACCACCTCGAAAACCTTCTGCACCATGATCGGTGCTAAACCCATGGAAGGTTCGTCCAGCAACAGCAGCCTGGGCCGGCTCATCAGGGCCCGGCCCATGGCCAGCATCTGCTGCTCGCCGCCGGAGAGGGTGCCGGCCAGCTGGCCGTGGCGCTCCTTGAGGCGGGGCAGGAGGGCGAAGATGCGTTCCAGGTCGTCGGCGATCTCGGCCTTGTCGTGGCGGCAGTAGGCGCCCATTTCCAGGTTCTCGGTCACCGTCAGGCGGGCGAAGACGCCCCGCCCTTCTGGCACCAGGGCGATGCCCTGGCCCACCAGCTCATGGGGCGCCAGGGCCGAGATTTCGCGCCCCTGGTAACGCACGCTGCCGCCGGCGGCATCGAGCTGTCGGGCCAGGGCTTTCAGGGTGGAGGTCTTGCCGGCGCCGTTGGCGCCGATGAGGGCCACGGTTTCGCCCGGGTCCACATGGAAGGTGATGCCCTTGACGGCCTGGATGCCACCGTAGGCGATGCGCAGACCTTCGACGATGAGCAGGGGTTCAGCCATGGGCCACCTCGCTGCCGGCGGGTTGGGCTTCGGCGCCCAGATAAGCGGTAATCACGCGGGGATCCTTCTGCACCACGGCGGGCACGTCCTCACAAATCTTTTCGCCGTAATCGAGCACGGCCACCCGGTCGCACAGGCCCATCACCAGCTTCACGTCGTGCTCGATCAGCAGCACGGTGATGCCGTCCTTGCGGATGCCTTCGATGAGGGTGCGCAGTTCGCCGGTTTCCGAGGCGTTCATGCCGGCAGCGGGTTCGTCCAGGGCCAGCAGCCTGGGCTCGGTGGCCAGGGCCCGGGCGATTTCCAGGCGGCGCTGGTCGCCGTAGGAGAGATGCTTGGCCAGGTCGTGGGCCCGGTCGGCAATGCCCACGTAGTGCAGCAGTTCCTCGGCCCGGCGCTGGATGGCCGCCTCCTCCGCCCGGGTGCCCGGAGTGCGGAAGATGGCGCCGAAGACGCCGGCCCGGGTGCGCTGGTGGCGGCCCACCATGACATTCTCCAGGGCCGTCATGTGGGCGAAGAGGCGGATGTTCTGGAAGGTGCGGGCAATGCCCCGGGCCGCCACTTTGTGGGGGGCAGAGGTGTCCAGCTCCGCTCCGGCGAAGACGATGCGCCCGCCGTTGGGCACATAGAGGCCGGTGAGGCAGTTGAAGAAGGTGGTCTTGCCGGCGCCGTTGGGGCCGATCAGGCCGTAGATCTCCCCTTTCCGGATGGTCAGGGAGACGCCGCGCAGGGCCTTGACCCCGCCGAAGTGCTTGGCCACGTCGCTGGCCTCGAGAAGGATGGGACGCTCGCTCATCACTTGCTCCCTCCCTGCAGTTCCCGCTTGCGCGTGGCCGAGGGCCACAGGCCGGCGGGGCGGTAGAGCATGACGGCGATCAGGGCCAGGCCGAAGAGCAGCATGCGCAGGCTTTCCGGGTCCACCACCACCTTGCCGAAGGCGTACTTCTGCAGGGGCACGGCGGCATGGCGGAAGGCTTCGGGCAGGATGGTCAGGAGGATGCCGCCGAGGATGACGCCGGGAATGTGGCCCATGCCTCCCAGCACTACCATGCACAGCACCATGATGGATTCCATGAGGCCGAAGGACTCGGGGCTGACGAAACCCTGGAAGCTGGCGAAGAGGCCGCCGGCGACGCCGCCGAAGGTGGCGCCCATGGAGAAGGCCAGCAGCTTGATGTTGCGCACGTTGATGCCGCAGGCCTTGGCGGCGATCTCGTCTTCCCGGATGGCGACCCAGGCGCGACCGATGCGGGAATCCTCCAGGCGGATGGTGACGAAGATGATGACCAGGGCCAGCAGCAGGAACAGGTAGTAGTAGGCGTGCAGGGAAGGCACCGTGACGCCCAGCACCGAGAGGGGCTTGGCCAGGGTGACGCCGCCGACGTGGAAGGGGTCGATGCTGGAAATGCCCTGGGGCCCGTTGGTGATGTTCACCGGCGCATTCAGGTTGTTCATGAAAATGCGGATGATCTCGCCGAAGCCCAGGGTGACGATGGCCAGGTAGTCGCCCCGCAGGCGCAGGGTCGGCGCCCCCAGCAGGGCCCCGGCACCGCCCGCCACCACGGCCCCCAGGGGCAGGATGGCCCACACCGGCCAGTGCAGGCCGAAATGGGGGCTGGCGAGGAGGGCGTAGAGATAGGCCCCCACCGCATAGAAGGCGATGTAACCCAGGTCCAGGAGGCCGGCGAAGCCCACCACGATGTTCAACCCCAGGGCCAGCATGATGTAGAGCATGGCGAAGTTGAGGATGCGCAGCCAGGCATTGCCCAGACCGGCGCCGACGAGGAAGGGCAGCACCGCCAGGACGATGCCGATGGCTGCGTAGCCGGCCCAGAGGACACGGCGGTCGTGCTTGAGGTCGTTCCAGCTCATGCCCGTTCCGCCACTTTCTCGCCCACCAGGCCGGAGGGACGGAAGACCAGCACCAGGATCAGGACGAAGAAGGCGAACACGTCCTGGTAATGGGAACCGAGGAAGCCCCCGGTGATGTCGCCGATGTAGCCGGCCCCCAGGGATTCGATGAGACCCAGGAGGATGCCGCCGATCATGGCCCCGGCCAGGTTGCCGATGCCGCCCAGCACCGCGGCGGTGAAGGCCTTGAGACCGAGAATGAAGCCCATGTAGTAGTGGGCGATGGAGTAATTGGCGCTGACCATGAGCCCGGCCACGGCGGCCAGGGCCGAGCCGATGACGAAGGTGAGGGAGATGATGTGGTTCACATTCACCCCCATCAGCTGGGCGATGGCCGGATTCTCGGCGGTGGCACGCATGGCGCGGCCCAGACGGGTGCGGTTGATGAGCAGCAGCAGGCCGGCCATCATGCCGGCGGCCACCAGGACGATGATCACCTGCAGGTCGGTGAAGGTGGCGCCCAGCACTTCGTGGGCCTCGGCCGGCAGCACGGCGGGGAAGGAATGGTAGCTGCGGCCCCAGACCATCATGGCCAGGTTCTGCAGCACGATGGAGACGCCGATGGCGGTGATCAGGGGGGCCAGCCGGGGCGCCTTGCGCAGGGGCCGGTAGGCGATCTTTTCGATGCCGTAGCCGATGGCCATGCACACCGGGGCGGCAGCCATGAGGCCGATCAGGGCGATGACCGGGCCCGGCAGGCCGGAGCCGGCCAGCAGCTTGACCACGGTAAGGGCGGTGAGGGCACCGATCATGACCACTTCGCCATGGGCGAAGTTGATGAGGCCCAGGATGCCGTACACCATGGTGTAGCCGAGGGCCACCAGGGCGTAGATGCTGCCGAGCACCAGGCCGTTGATGATTTGTTGCAGAAAAATGTCCATGGAATTCCTGTGCGGACATGCAAACGGCGCCATAGGGCGCCGTTTGCAATGGGGAGGTTGGCTAGGAGCGGCTTACTTCTTCTCGCCAGCCGCAGCGGCAGGAGCGGAGGCGGGAGCCGCGGCGGCCGGTGCAGCCGCTGCCGGCGCTTCGGCAGGAGCCGCTGCCGGCGCCGCCTCGGGAGTGCCACCCAGGGTTTCCACGTACTCGATCTTGCCGCCCTTGTACTCGTAGAAGGAAATGGCGCCGTCCTTCAGGTCGCCGAACTCGTCGAAGCCGATCTTGGCGGTGACGCCCTGGAAGCTGGTCTTGCCGATCTCCGGCAGGTACTTGGCCGGCTCCACGGAATTGGCCCGCTTCATGGCATCCACCAGGACCATGGTGGCGTCGTAGACATAGGGCGCGTAGAGCTGGATTTCGGTCTTGAACTTGCCGACGAACTTGTCCTTGAAGACGGTGCCGCCGGGCATCTTGTCCAGGGGCACGCCGGGCAGGGAGCAGTACTGGCCTTCGGCGGCGGCGCCGGCCAGGGTGATGAAGTTGGGCGTGCAGCCGCCGTCGCCGGTGAGGAACTTGGCCTTCAGCCCCAGTTCCTTCATCTGCTTGGCCATGGGGCCGCCCTGGGGATCCATGCCGCCGTAGAAGATCAGGTCCGGCTTCTTCGACTTGATCTTGGTCAGGATGGCCTTGAAGTCGGTGGCCTTGTCATTGGTGTACTCGCTGGCCACCACCTTGAGGCCGGCAGCTTCGGCGGCCTTCTTGAACTCGTCGGCCAGGCCCTGGCCGTAAGCGGTACGGTCGTCGATGATGGCAACGCTCTTGGCCGCCAGGGTCTTGGCGGCGAACTGGGCCAGGGCCTTGCCCTGCTGCTCGTCGTTGGCCATGACGCGGAAGGCGGTGGCAAAGCCCTGCTTGGTGTAGGTGGGGTTGGTGGCGGAGCCGGAAATCTGGGGAATGCCGGCATCGAAATAAATCTTGGAGGCCGGGATGGTGGTACCGGAGTTGAGGTGGCCGATGACGCCGTTAACCTTGGCGTCGACGAACTTCTGGGCCACGGTGGTGCCCTGCTTGGGGTCGGCCTGGTCGTCGTCGGAAATGAGTTCGAACTTGACCTTGGCACCGCCGATCTCCAGGCCCTTGGCGTTCAGTTCCTCGATGGCCAGGGTGGCGCCGTATTCGTTGTCCTTGCCGATGTGGGCCTGGGGGCCGGTGAGGGGAGAGGCATGGCCGATCTTGACGGTGATCTCGGGCTTGGCGGCAGGAGCTGCAGCCGGGGCGGCCTGGGGTGCGGGTTCTTCCTTGTTGCCGCAACCGATCAGGGAAATGGCGGCGGCCAGGGCCAGGATGGTGCCGGGAATGCTGTTCATGCGCATAACGGAAACTCCTCTCGGGCTTATAACGGATGACGGTGTTGGGGAAGAAGATACAGCGAATGATTCTCAGGGCGCCCCCGGCCCTTGTCAATATGCAGGATACAAGGTCGGCGCGGGGTTCCGGACGGATTGCAGACAATAAAAAAGCCAACCCGGAGGTTGGCTTTTCGTCAGCGAGACCTTAACGGCTCACTTCAGGCTCAGGACCCAGTGAGCCAGCTTCTTGGCTTCGTCCGGGGTCACGTTGTTGGGGGGCATGGGCACGGTGCCCCAGGCGCCGCTGCCGCCCTTCTGGATCTTCTCGGCCAGCTTGCCTTCGGCAGCCTTGTCGCCGGCGTACTTCTTGGCCACGTCCTTGTAGGCGGGGCCCACCACCTTGGTGGCGATCTGGTGACAGGTCATGCAGTTCTTGGCCTTGGCCAGGGCTTCGTCAGCCTGGGCAGCGCCGTTGATCAGGAGGCCAGCGGCGGCCAGCAGGGACACGTAAATCGCTTTCATGCTCTCGCTCCGTAGTGACAATGGTGAATATGCTGTGTAGCGCGGGGATGTTAATGCACTTTCAACGGTTTGGCCAACATGCCAAGCAGGGCTTCCAGGCCGTCGATGGGTGGCAAGCAAGTAACGCCGGCACAGACCCAGGCGTTGACACGTTCCGTCTCCGGTTTGCGCAAGGGGGGCGGCCGTTCGTCCCCGCCCGTAGGGGCCACGGCGAGCAGCCAGGGCGCCGGCAGGCGGCCGATTTCGTCCTGCCAGCGGGCCAACTCCGCGGCCGGTCCCTGCAGCACGGCCAGGGCCGGGGGGCTCAGCTCGTCGCCGAGGACATTGAGCAGGCCCGGGTGGGCGCCGGGATGCTGGCGCAGGTCGGGCAGGAACAGGGCCAGGGCGCGGCGGGCGGCGGCGGCATAGCGGGGCTCGCCGCTAAGCAGGGCCAGGCGCCCCAGGGCAAAGGCGGCAACGCCGTTGCCCGACGGCGTCGCATGGTCCTCCACCGGCTTGGTGCGGTGAATCAGGGCCTCATGGTCGTGGGCGGTGAAGAAGAAGCCGCCTTCCTCCCGATCCTCGAAGTGCTGCAGCAGGGCGTCGGCCAGGGCCACGGCACAGCGGTAGTCGGCATCGCGCCAGCCGGCCTGGAGCAACTCCAGCATGGCCTCCAGGAGGAAGGCATGGTCGTCCAGATAGGCCGGCAGCCGGGCCCGGCCATCCTTCCAGGCGGCCAGCAGCCGCCCGTCCCGCCAGAGCTCACGCTGCAGGAAATCGGCCGCCCCGCAGGCCAGGCCCAGCCATTCGGGCCGGCCGAAGGCCCGGGCGGCCCGGGCCAGGCCCTTGATGGCCAGGGCGTTGCAGCCGGTCAGCACCTTGTCGTCCCGCCCCGGGCGGATGCGCTCGTTGCGGGCCGCCAGCAGGGTGTGCCGGGCCCCTTCCAGCTGCTGGCGCGCCTCGCCGGGCGTCAGGCGCAGGCGTTCGGCCACCTGCTCCAGGGGCTGCACCTGGCGCAGGTGCCATTCGGCATCCTCGAAATTGGGCGGACCATCCAGGCCCCAGTGGATGGAAGCCACATCCCATTGCTGGGGCGGCAGCAGGGCATGGACCTCCCGGGCGGTCCATAGGTAGAAGCGGCCTTCCTCGCCCTCGCTGTCCGCATCCAGGGCGGCGGAGAATGCCCCGTCAGGCAGCGCCATTTCATGCTGCAGCCAGGCGACGATGCCCTCGGCCGCCTGGCGGAACACCTGCTTGCGGCTCAGGGCCCAGGCTTCGGCATAGAGGTGAAGCAGCTGGGCGTTGTCGTAGAGCATCTTCTCGAAGTGGGGAATGCTCCACTGGGCATCGACGCTGTAACGATAGAAGCCACCGCCCAGGTGGTCGTGGATGCCGCCCTCGGCCATCCGTTCCAGGGTCGTCAGGGCCATGTCCCGGGCGTGGGGATCGCCGGTGGCGGCATGGCGGCGCAGGAGGAAGTCCAGGGCGGCAGGCCGGGGAAATTTGGGGGCGCCGCCAAAGCCGCCACGGCGCCGGTCGTAGTTGGCGTCCAGCTCCGCCACGGCCTGGGCCAGGGGGTCCGCGTTGAACAGGGGCTCGCCCCGCACCGCCCGGGGCAGGGTGCTGCCGAAGGCCTCGCGCATGGTGCGGCCCTGCTCGGCAATCTCGTCCTGCTTCTCGGTAAAGGCCCGGGCCACGCTGTGCAGCACTTCGACAAAGGCCGGCAGGCCGTGACGGGGTTCCCGCGGGAAATAGGTGCCGCCGAAGAAGGGCATGGCGTCCGGCGTCAGGAACATGGTCAGGGGCCAGCCGCCGGGGCGGCCGACCAGCATCTGGTGGGCGGTCTGATAGACCTGGTCCAGGTCGGGGCGCTCCTCCCGGTCCACCTTGATGTTGATGAAGAGGCGGTTCATCTCCGCCGCCACGGTTGCATCGGCGAAGCACTCATGGGCCATGACATGGCACCAGTGGCAGGCCGAGTAGCCGATGGAGAGCAGGATCGGCCGGTTTTCCGCCCGGGCCCGGGCCAGCGCCTCCTCGCCCCAGGGATACCAGTCCACCGGGTTGTCGGCGTGCTGCAGCAGGTAGGGGGAGGTTTCTGCGGCGAGGCGGTTGGGCATGACGGGCAGTCGACTAGAGAGGTTGTGTCTGGGACAGCATCCGGGGCGGGGGGTTCAGGCCTCGGCACTTTTCGCCAGGGCATCCACCAGGGCGACGGCGAAGCCGGACAGGCTGGCCCGGTTGCGGACGCAGATCTGCAGGTCGCGCCGGGCCCAGGGCTCGGACAGTTCCAGCACCGTGGGCGGCCGTTCCCGGTCGGCGAAGACCAGGGCCGAACGGGGCACCAGGCCGATGCCGACGCCGGCTCCCACCATGCGCAGCACGGCGCCGAAACTGCGCACCTGGATGCGCACGTTGAGGTGGCGTCCCTGGGCCGCCGCCGCATTCATGGTGAAGGTGTGGATGGCGCTGCCGGCGTGGAGCATGACGAAAGGGTAGTCCAGCACGGCGCCAAAACCCAGCCCGGCAGGCTCGTCGCGACGGGCTTCCAGGGGATGGCCGGCGGGCACCACCAGCACCAGGCGGTCCTGGCGATAGGGCAGCAGTTCCACCCCGGAGCTTTCCACATGGCCCGCCACCACCCCCACTTCCACTTCGCCGCCGGCCACGGCCAGGGCGATATGGGGACTGGTGTGCTCCTCCAGGGTGACGCTGACCTGGGGATGGTCCCGCAGGAAACCGGCCAGGTCCATGGGCAGGAAGGTGTGGGTGGCGTGGGTATTGGCCCACAGGCTGACGTGGCCGCGGATGCCCTGGGCGTAGGGCGCCAGGTCGGCATGCATCTGCTCCAGCTGGGCAAACACTTCCCGGGCGTGGCGCAGCAGGGATTCGCCGGCCCGGGTCAGGGCCACGCCCCGGGCCTGGCGGGTGAGCAGGGGCGTGCCCAGGGCGTCCTCCAGCTGACGGATGCGGTGGCTGGCGGAGGAGGGCGCCAGATGGGCCTTCTCGGCGCCCCGGGTGAGGTTGCGCTCCTCCGCCACGGCCAGGAACAGTTTCAGGTCGACAAGATCGTAGCGCATGGAAGGTTTCGGCTTTGACGAAGGCTTGCTTGGGAGTTTACCAATTGTTCCAGCTTTGGCGAGGGCTGAAAATCCAAACACTTCGTCTTGCCCGAATCGAACTCCATGCCCTGGAAACACTGGAACTCCGACCGCATCGGCGTCGCCCTGGCCGTCCTGGCGGCGTTCGGCTTTTCCTTCAAGGCCATCTTCGTCAAGCTGGCCTATGCTGCCGCCCCGGTGGATGCCGTCACCCTGCTCTCCCTGCGCATGGTCTTTTCCCTGCCCGCCTTCCTCTGGATCGGCTTCACCGCCGGCAATGCCGTCCCCCTGACGCGGCGCGACTGGGGCACCCTGGTGGTGCTCGGCGTCCTCGGCTACTACGCCTCCAGCATGCTCGACTTCCTCGGCCTGCAGTACATCTCGGCCGGTCTGGAACGGCTGATCCTGTTCACCTATCCGACCCTGACCGTGCTCATCGGCGTGCTGTTCATGGGCCAGTCCCTGGAGAAGCGCCAGGTGGGCGCCCTGCTGCTGTCCTACGCCGGCATCGGCCTGGCCTTCGCCCACGACCTGCAACTGGGCGGCGACGTGGCCACCCTGCTCACCGGCGCCGCCTTCGTCTTCGGCTCGGCCCTCACCTACGCCATCTACAGCGCCGGGGCCGAACCGGCCATCCGCCGCCTCGGCTCGGCCCGCTTCGCCGCCCTGGCCATGCTGGTGTCCACCACCGCCACCCAGCTGCACTTCTTCGCCACCCAGCCCCTCGCCGCCCTGGTGCAGCCCCTGCCCATCTATCTCTACGGCGCCGCCATGGCCCTTTTCTCCACGGTGCTGCCCATCCTCTGGCAATCCGCCGCCATCCGCCGCATCGGTGCCGCCCGGTCGGTGCTGATCGGCACCCTGGGACCCGTCCTCACCATCTTCTTCAGCTGGTGGCTGCTGCAGGAGCCCGTCTCCGCCGCCCAGTTGGCCGGCGCCGGCCTGGTCCTGGCAGGCGTCCTGCTGGTCAGCCGAGCAAAGAAAAGCGCCCGCTAATAGCGGGCGCTTTTCTTTCCAGATAACTCCAGCGAAGCCGGGGGGATGCTCAGACCGTGGCGCTGGCCTTCTTCAGCACGGCGTAAATCTCGTCCTTCAGCGCCAGCTTTTCCTTCTTCAGGGCTTCGATCTGCTCCGGGGAGCCGGATTCGATGCGGGACTCCATGTTTTTGACCTTCTGGTCGATCTCGTTGTGCTTCTGGAAGAGATTCTGGAAGTGGCGGTCGCTGGTCTTGAGTTGGGAAATCAGGTCGCGGTATTCAGGAAACATGATGACGCTCCACACTGGGTTGTTATGTAAATCGACAGTTCCATTGTACGAGCCTCGCCGCCAGAACAAAACCTCCATGGCCGTCTCCGCGCCGGCAAAGAAAAACCCCGGCCGCCACGGCGCGGGGGTTGCCCCTGACCTTTGCACAGCACCCCCGAGGGGTACGCCGCCAGCGACCGGCTCAGCGGTTGCCGAGCCCCAGACGCTGCCAGATCTCACTGGTCAGGCCGGACTGGTTCATGGAATAGAAATGCAGCCCCGGGGCGCCGCCGGCCAGCAGCTTCTGGCACAGCTCGGTAACCACATCCAGGCCGAAGGCCTTGATGGAATCGGCATCGTCGCCGAAGCCTTCGAACTTCTTGCGCATCCAGCGGGGGATTTCGGCGCCGCAGGCATCGGAGAAGCGGGCCAGCTTGGCAAAGCTGGCAATGGGCATGATCCCCGGGACGATGGGGATGGTCACTCCGGCGGCCCGCACCGCATCCACGAAATGGAAGTAGGCGTCCGCGTTGTAGAAGTATTGGGTGATGGCGGAATTGGCACCCGCATTGACCTTGCGCACGAAAGCCTGCAGGTCGTCGTCGGCGCTGCGGGCCTGGGGATGCCATTCCGGATAGGCGGCCACTTCGATATGGAAGTGATCGTCGGTCTCGGCCCGGATGAACTCCACCAGCTCGTTGGCGTAGCGGAATTCGCCCGGGTCGGCCATGCCGGAGGGCAGGTCGCCGCGCAGGGCCACCACGCGACGGATGCCCTCGGCCTGGAACTCGGCCAGGATGCCGCGGATGGACTCCCGGGAGGAGCCGATGCAGGACAGGTGGGGCGCCGCATCCAGGCCGGCGGCGACGATTTCGCGCACGGTGGAGAAGGTACGCTCCCGGGTGGAACCGCCCGCACCGTAGGTGACGGAGAAGAAGGCCGGCTTCAGGGCCGCCAGCTTGTCCCGCACCAGGCGCAGCTTCTCCACGCCTTCCGCCGTCTGGGGCGGAAAGAATTCGATACTGAACGTCTTGTCGTTCATGGCGTCTGCCTTTCCTCCAGCAACTGCAGCCGGGTACCGGGCGGCAATTCCTGGGAAGCTTTGGTGATGAGGCCGACGGGTCCCCGGACCCAGCCCTGACTGATCAGGTCCCGGGCCAGGGCGCGGGAGGCGGCCAGACCCTGTTCCACCAGCAGCACGTCGGCGCGCACGCCCTTGCGGACGTGGGGCACCGCCTCCTGGCGCACCTTGGGTGGCGGACGGGAACTGCGGCTGTGGAACGAGTTCATGGACATGGCGGGTCCCGACCCATCGTCTGCAGGCCGCCTCCGGCAAGGGAGACGGCCCGGCTACGGCTTAGTAGCGGTAGTGGTCGGCCTTGTAGGGGCCTTGCACGGGCACGCCGATGTAGTCGGCCTGCTGCTGGGTGAGGGTGGTCAGCTGCACGTTGAGGGTCTTCAGCTGCAGGCGGGCCACCTTCTCGTCCAGGTGCTTGGGCAGGGTGTAGACACCCACCGGGTAATCGGCAGTCTTGGTGAACAGCTCGATCTGGGCGATGGTCTGGTTGGCGAAGGAGGAGCTCATCACGTAGCTGGGGTGGCCGGTGGCGCAGCCCAGGTTCACCAGGCGGCCCTTGGCCAGCAGGATGATGCGCTTGCCGTCGGGGAAGATGACGTGATCGACCTGGGGCTTGATCTCTTCCCACTGGTACTTTTCCAGGGAAGCGACGTCGATTTCGTTGTCGAAGTGGCCGATGTTGCAGACGATGGCGTTGTTCTTCATCTTCACCATGTGGTCATGGGTGATGACGTGGAAGTTGCCGGTGGTGGTGACGAAGATGTCGGCCTTGTCGGCAGCGTATTCCATGGTGACGACGCGGTAGCCTTCCATGGCGGCCTGCAGGGCGCAGATCGGGTCGATCTCGGTGACCCAGACCTGGGCGGAGAGGGCGCGCAGGGCCTGGGCGGAACCCTTGCCCACGTCGCCGTAGCCGC
Source organism: Azospira sp. MPR-E4 (assembly GCF_058809645.1). NCBI lineage: Bacteria > Pseudomonadati > Pseudomonadota > Betaproteobacteria > Rhodocyclales > Rhodocyclaceae > Azospira > Azospira sp. MPR-E4. The sequence continues at coordinate 22,799 of NZ_JBXAST010000002.1, forward strand.
AGACCACGGCGATCTTGCCGGCCACCATGACGTCGGTGGCGCGCTTGATGCCGTCCACCAGGGATTCGCGGCAACCGTAGAGGTTGTCGAACTTGGACTTGGTGACGGAATCGTTCACGTTGATGGCGGGGAACTTGAGGTCGCCGCGGGCGTGCATCTGGTACAGGCGGTGCACGCCGGTGGTGGTCTCTTCGGTAACGCCCTTGATCTTTTCCAGACGCACGGAGTACCAGGTGGGGTCCTGGGCCAGCTTGGCCTTGATGGCGGCGAAGAGGATGGTCTCTTCTTCGGAACCGGGCTTGGCCAGGACGGAAATGTCCTTCTCGGCCTTGGCGCCCAGGTGCAGCAGCAGGGTGGCATCGCCGCCGTCGTCCAGGATCATGTTGGAATAGCCACCGTCGGCCCATTCGAAGATGCGGTGGGTGTAGTCCCAGTACTCGGTCAGGGTCTCGCCCTTGACGGCGAAGACGGGGATGCCGGCAGCGGCGATGGCGGCAGCGGCGTGATCCTGGGTGGAGAAGATGTTGCAGGAAGCCCAGCGCACTTCGGCACCGAGAGCCACCAGGGTCTCGATCAGCACCGCGGTCTGGATGGTCATGTGCAGGGAGCCGGTGATGCGGGCGCCCTTCAGGGGCTGGCTCTTGGCGTACTCCTCGCGGATGGCCATGAGACCGGGCATTTCGGTCTCGGCAATCTTGATTTCCTTGCGGCCCCAGGCGGACAGGCCCAGGTCGGCGATCACGTAATCTTTGAATTCAGCCACAGCAGTGCTCCTTAAGAACTGTGGCCGGGGAGGGGAGGGAGTGCGATAGCAGGGCTCACCTGGCCCCCTGCGCCCGGCAGGGTTGTAAAGGTGAGCGCCGTTGAAACTGGTCTCCCCTGGCGGGGCAGACATCCGAGCCTGGGACCTTGCCGGCCTCGCAGCGCTCCTCGGAAGTGGCGGATTATAGACGGAAATACCGGTCGGGGAAATTCCCCGGCCGGCCCCCCCGCACCGGGCTCAGGCCGCCGCCGTGCTCCAGATTTCGTCCACGTTGCCAATGCCCCACTTGGCCGGGTCCTCCCGGCCGGCGATCTTGTCGTGCACGCCGGGACGGGACAGGTCCAGCAACTCCGGCGCAATGTGGGCATTGGACTTGGTGGAAAAGAAGACCTTGACCCGGGGCGCCAGCAGGGACTTCTCGCTCTGCTCCACCACCACCCCCAGCCGCCCCGATTCGAGGCGGACGAAGGAGCCGATGGGGTAGATGCCCAGGCTCTTGACGAAGGCCTGGAAGACCCGGGGATCGAAATGCCCGTCGGCCCACTCGGCCATCTTCTTGATCGATTCGGCCGGGTCCCAGCCGGCCTTGTAGGGGCGGTTGGAGGTAATGGCGTCATAGACGTCGCAGACCGCCCCCATCTTGGCCAACAGGCTGATCTCGTCGCCCTTGAGGCCCTTGGGGTAGCCGCCGCCGTTCATCTTTTCGTGGTGGTGCAGGCAGACGTCCAGCGCCTCCGGCGGCACCCCCTTGCCTTCCAGCAAGACCTTGTGCCCTTCTGCGGGGTGGGTCTTGATGACCGCAAATTCTTCGTCGGTCAGCTTGCCCGGCTTGTTGAGGATTTCTGCCGGGATGAAGGCCTTGCCCATGTCGTGCAGCAGGCCGGACAGGCCCGCCAAGCGGGTCTGCTGCTCGTCCAGGCCGAGCTGGCGGGCCAGGGCCACCATCAAGGCGCAGACGGCGACCGAGTGCATGTAGGTGTAATCGTCGGCCGTCTTCAGGCGGGCCAGGCTGATCAGGGCGCCGGGATTGCGGGCCACGGAATCGGCGATCTCCTCCACCAGCACCTGGGCCTGCTCCGCATCCACGGCCTTGCCCATGCGGGCCTCCTGGAACATGGACACCACGGCCTTCTTGGCGCTGTTGCAGATTTTCGCCGCCCGCTGCATCTCCACCGCGGTGCTGGTGCGCTCCAGGGAGCGGGTGGCCTGGGCCTCCCGCACCTGTTCCTCGGCCACCAGGGCCTCGGACTCGGTCTCGCTGATGGCCGCCTCGCCGGCTTCCACGTCCAGCCCCTTGCCGGCATCGATCCAGACTTCGGTGATGCAACTGGCGCGAATGGCGCGGATGTCCTCCGGGTCCTTCAGGACGAAGGAGTTGCGCCAGAACGGATGATCGATCCAGGCGCCACAGAAGGATTTGAGATACATGCCGACACGCAGTTGTTCGACATGGATTTTCTTGAGCATGGGGGACAGGCAGGAGGCGGAAAACCCCCATTTTATGCCCAGGGGAAGGCAAATTGCGGAAATTGCCCCCGGCCCTGGGAATCACCCCAGGGCCGGGGACCAAGGCACTAGGGCTGGGCGGCCTTGGCGGCCTCCAGGTTTTCCCGCATGAAACGCTTGTTGATCTTGCCGATGCTGGTACGGGCCAGGGTCTTGACGAAGGAAACCTGCATCAGCACCCCGTAGCGGGAGACCCCCAGGGTTTCCGCCAGGTGGGCGGCATGGTTGCGGATGGCGTGCTCGGTGACCTGGCCTTCCATTTCCGGCTTCAGTACCACCAGGGCCAGGGGCCGCTCGCCCCACTTCTCGTCCTTGACCCCGATCACCGCCACCTCGTGCACCGCCGGGTGCTGGCCGATGATGTCTTCCAGCTGCAGGGAGGAAGTCCACTCGCCACCGGTCTTGATCACGTCCTTGATGCGGTCGGTGATCTGGATGGAGCCGTTGGCGTCGATGTTGCCGATGTCGGCGGTGTGCAGGTAGCCCCCACCCCACAGCTCTTCGGCCGCCGCCGGATCCTTCAGGTAGCCCTGGGTCAGCCAGGGGGAGCGCACCACCAGTTCACCGACGGCCTGGCCGTCGTGGGGCTGGGGCCGCATTTCCGGATCGACGATGCGCAGGTCCACCAGGGGCAGGGGCAGGCCGGTACGGGCGCGCAGGGCAGCCTGCTCGGCCAGGGGGGCCTGCAGCTTGGCCGTGGGCAGGTGGGCCACGGACAGGATGGGACAGGTCTCCGACATGCCGTAGCCGGTGAAGACGTCGATCCCCTTTTCCAGGGCCGCCACCGCCATGGCCTGGGGCAGGGCGGAGCCGCCGATCATGACCTTCCAGCCGGACAGGTCCGTCTCCCTGGCCAGGGCGTGGTTGAGCAGCATGTGCAGGATGGTGGGCACGCAGTGGGAGAAGGTGACCCGCTCCCGGGCCTTCAATCGCAACAGCACCTCGGGCTGGTAACGTCCCGGGTAGACCTGCTTCAGGCCCAGCATGGTGGCCACGTAGGGCAGGCCCCAGGCATGCACGTGGAACATGGGGGTGATGGGCATGTACACATCGTCCCGGTGCAGGCGGCCCTGTACCGGCGCGGTGCCGAGGCCGGTGGCAGCGCCCATGGTGTGCATCACCAGTTGCCGGTGGCTGAAATAGACCCCCTTGGGCAGGCCCGTGGTGCCGGTGGTATAGAAGGTGGTGGCCTTGGCGTTCTCGTCGAAGTCGGGGAAGTCGTAATCGGTGGCGGCAGCGGCCAGCAGCTCTTCGTACTCCCCGGCGAAGGAGACCGGGGCCTGCATTTTCTCCGGATTCTCATGGTCGCCGTGGATCAGGACGAAGGTCTTGACGCTCTCCAGGCGCTCCGCCATGGCCTGCAGCAAAGGAAAGAACTCGCTGTTCACCAGCACCACGTCGGCCCGGGCATGGTTCAGGGTGTACAGCATCTGCTCCGCCGTCAGGCGCACATTCACCGTCTGCAGCACGGCGCCCATCATGGGCACGGCGAAGAAGCATTCCAGATAGCGGTGGCTGTCCCAGTCCATCATGGCCACCGTGTGGCCGGGCTCCACCCCCAGGGCCGCCAGGGCGTTGGCCAGGCGGCCGATGCGCTGCTGCAGGGTGCGGTAGGTGTAGCGGACGCTGTCCCGGTAGACGATTTCCTGGTCCGGCGCATGGGCCAGGGGGGTGTGCAGCAGATGCTTGATCAGCAGCGGGTAGGAATAGGCGGACGGAGTGGTCTCGATGAGTTGGACCGGCATGGCGTTCTTCCTCGTTTTTATTTATGTCGGTACGGCTGTGTTCTCAAGGGGGATGTTACAGGAGGGTGACAGGCACCGTAAGGCGCGGCCCGCGCCGCCCCCCGATCTGCGGGCAATAAAAAAGCCCGCCCCCGGCAGGGGACGGGCCTGTGACGACTGCGGCCGGGCTTAGAGGCCGGCGTCGCTCTTCAACAGGGCGGCGCGGTCGGTGGCTTCCCAGGTGAATTCCGGCTCGTCGCGGCCGAAGTGGCCGTAGGCGGCGGTCTTCTCGTAGATGGGACGCAGCAGGTCGAGCATGTTCACGATGCCCTTGGGACGCAGGTCGAAGTGCTTGCGCACCAGGGCGGTCAGGGTCTCGTTGCTCACCTTGCCGGTGCCGAAGGTCTCCACCATGATGGAGGTGGGCTCGGCCACGCCGATGGCGTAGGAGACCTGCACCAGGCACTTGCTGGCCAGGCCGGCGGCGACGATGTTCTTGGCCACGTAACGGCCGGCGTAGGCGGCGGAACGGTCCACCTTGGAGGGGTCCTTGCCGGAGAAGGCGCCGCCGCCGTGGGGCGCGGCACCGCCGTAGGTGTCCACGATGATCTTGCGGCCGGTGAGGCCGCAGTCACCCTGGGGACCGCCGACGACGAAGCGGCCGGTGGGGTTCACCAGGTACTTGATGTCGCCCTTGATCAGTTCCTTGGGCAACACCGGCTTGATGATTTCCTCGATGGTGGCTTCCCGGATGGCTTCCAGGCTCATGTCCGGGGCGTGCTGGGTGGACAGCACCACGGTGTCGATGGAATCGGGCTTGCCGTCCACGTAGCGGATGGTGACCTGGGACTTGGCATCGGGACGCAGCCAGGGCAGGCGGCCGTCCTTGCGCAGCAGGGCCTGGCGCTCCACCAGACGGTGGGAGAGGAAAATCGGCAGGGGCATCAGGGACGGGGTTTCGTCACAGGCGTAGCCGAACATCAGGCCCTGGTCGCCGGCGCCCTGGCCCAGGTTGTCGTCGTAGGCCTTGTTCACGCCCTGGGCGATGTCCGGACTCTGCTTGTCGTAGGCCACCAGCACGGCGCAGCCCTTGTAGTCGATGCCGTATTCGGTGTTGTCGTAGCCGATGCGCTTGATGGTATCCCGGGCCACCTGGATGTAATCCACGTTGGCATTGGTGGTAATCTCGCCCGCCAGAACCACCAGACCGGTGTTGCAGAGGGTCTCGGCGGCGACGCGGGAATGCTTGTCCTGGGCCAGGATGGCGTCCAGGATGGCATCGGAGATCTGGTCGGCGACCTTGTCGGGATGGCCTTCGGAAACGGATTCCGAGGTAAAGAAGTATTCAGCCATGTGTACTGCTCCTAAAGAATTCCCCGTATTACTTGACCGGCGCGACCGGCTCCGGGGGAGAGCAGGCGACGCTTTAGCAGTATTTGTGAACCGCCCTGCAAGTTGTCCTGATTAACTCGGCGGCCGATAATTCTATTTTTTCGCCGGCCCCGGGTCAAACCCGTCGCTCCCGGCAATTTGAGCGCCATCAAAAATACGTTCCGCGAGCCCACCCCTTGAGCCTTCTCTTCCGCCTCCTCGCCTGCCTCCCTCTGGCCTGGCTCCACGCCCTGGGCGCCCTGCTCGGGCGCCTGGTGTACCGCCTGTCCGCCACCTACCGCTCCCACCTGCAACAGAATCTGGCCCTGGCCTACCCGGCCGACGCCGCCACGGACCTGATCCCGGCCATTGCCCGGGAGGCGGGAAAAGGCGTTCTGGAATTGCCCAAGGTCTGGCTGCGCCCCCTGGAGGAAGTGGCGGCCCGGGTGGTGCAGGTGAGCGGCTGGGAGCTGGTGGAGTCGGCCTGGACGGAGGACGAAGGCATCATCTTCCTCACTCCCCATCTGGGCTGCTTCGAGATCACTGCCCAGTACTATGCCCGCCAGGCGGCCCGGGCCCGGCCAGCAGCCCCCATCACCGTGCTCTTCCGCCCGCCCAAGCTGGAGTGGCTGGGCCGCATCATCGCCGCCGGCCGGGCCCGGGGCGAACACCTGAAGCTGGCCCCGGCCGACCTTTCCGGCGTACGGGCCCTGATCCGGGCACTGAAGCGCAAGGAGGCGGTGGGCCTGTTGCCGGACCAGGCCCCCGGTGCCGGCGAAGGCAAATGGCTGCCCTTCTTCGGTCGCCCCGCCTACACCATGACCCTGGCGGCCCGCCTCTCGGAAGCCGGCGGCCGGGTGATCTTCGCCTACGGCGAGCGCCTGCCCCACGGCCGCGGCTACCACCTGCACCTGCAGGCGCCGACCCAGCCCCTGACGGGCGACACGGTGGCCCGGGCGGCCCAGATCAACCGGGAGCTGGAAACCCTGATCCGCCAGTGCCCGAGCCAGTACCTGTGGGGCTACAACCGCTACAAGCGCCCCCGGGGCGCCGAACCGGCGCCGACAGCGGCGGAGGACTGCCGGTGACCCGCCTCGCCCTGGCCCTGCTCTGGCTCTGCCACTTCCTGCCCCTGCCCCTGCTGCGGGCCCTGGGCGCCGCCTTCGGCTACCTGCTGTACCTGCTCGGCGCCGAACGGCGGCGGGTCACCCACACCAACCTGGCCCTGTGCTTTCCCGAACTTGGCGAAGGGGAACGCCGGCGGCTGGTCCGGCGCCATTTTGTCGCCTTCGGCCAGTCCTTCCTGGACCGGGCCCTGCTCTGGCACGCCTCCCCGGCCCGGCTGCGACGCCTGATCCAGGTTGAAGGCTGGGACAACCTGCCCCGGGACGGCGCCCCCACCCTGGTCCTGACGCCCCATTTCCTCGGCCTGGATGCGGGCTGGAGCGCTCTGACCCGGGACCGTCCCATGCTTTCGGTCTATTCCCAGCAGAAGAACCCCCACTTCAACGCCGCCCTCTACGCCGGCCGCATGCGTTTCAACACGCCCAACCTGCTCTCCCGCCAGGACGGCATGCGCAAGGTGGTGAAGGCCCTGGCCGAGGGGCGGCCCTTCTACTACCTGCCGGACATGGACTTCGGCCCCCGGGACGCCATCTTCGTGCCCTTCTTCGGCATCCCCGCCGCCACCATCACCGGCGTCGCCCGCCTCGCCGCCCTGGGCAAGGCCCGGGTGGTGCCCTGCATCGCCGAGATGACACCCCGCGGCTACCGGGTGCGCCTGCTGCCGGCCTGGGAACATTACCCCAGCGGTGACGTCACAGCCGATACCCGCCGCGTCAATGCCTTCATCGAGTCGGAGGTACGGCGCATCCCGGATCAGTACTACTGGGTACACAAGCGCTTCAAGACCCGGCCCCCAGGCGAAGCCCGTTTCTACTGAGCAGCACCGCGAAAGACCCGCCATGCCCTCCTCCGCACCGCCCATCCCCCTGATCCGCCCCGTCGCCCGGGAAGAGGTGGGCGCCATCGCCCAGCTGGCCCGCACGGTCTGGCAGCTTGCCTACCGGGACATCATCAGCCAGGCCCAGATCGACTACATGCTGGGCCAGCGCTACGGCGCGCCCCGCTTGCTGGAAGAGCTGGCCCGCCCCGACATCTGGTGGGACCAGGCCTTCGTCGGCGCCCGCCGCCTCGGCTTCGCCGCCACCCAGGCCACCGCCACCCCGGCCGAATTCAAGCTGGACAAGCTCTACGTCCATCCCGAGGCCCAGCGCCAGGGCATCGGCAGCGCCCTGTTGCAGCACGTGGCCCAACGCTGCCGGGCCCGGGGCGGCAAGCAGCTGATCCTGGCGGTGAACAAGAACAACGCCCAGGCCATCGCCGCCTACCGCAAGAACGGCTTCGAAGTACGGGAGTCGGTCTGCGTCGAGATCGGCAACGGCTTTGTCATGGATGACTTTATAATGGCCCGGTCCCTCGCTTGAAAGCACGCAGGCCAACGCCATGAAACTCGAATTCACCAAGATGCACGGACTGGGCAACGACTTCGTCGTGCTCGACGGCGTGCGCCAGAACATCACCCTCACCCCGGCCCAGCTGCGCTTCCTCGCCGACCGCAACTTCGGCGTCGGCTGCGACCAGATCCTGCTGGTGGAAAAGCCCGGCCAGGCCGGCGTCGATTTCCGTTACCGCATCTTCAATGCCGACGGCAGCGAAGTGGAGCAGTGCGGCAACGGCGCCCGCTGTTTCGTCCGCTTCGTGCACGAACAGGGCCTCACCGACAAGCGGGAAATCAAGGTGGAAACCAAGTCGGGCATCATCAGCCCCCGCCTGGAGGCCGACGGCAACGTCACCGTGGACATGGGCAAGCCCGTCTTCGCGCCGGACCGCATCCCCTTCGTTTCCCCCACCGACGCGGTGATCCAGCCCCTGCAAGTGGGCGACCAGGAAGTGGCCATTACCGCCGTTTCCATGGGCAATCCCCACGCCGTGCAGGTGGTGGAAGACGTGGATACGGCGCCGGTGGCCATCCAGGGCCCCATGATCGAATCCCACCCGCGCTTTCCCCAGCGGGTCAATGCCGGCTTCCTGCAGGTGGTGGACCGGCACAGCGTGCGCCTGCGGGTCTATGAGCGGGGCGCCGGCGAGACCCTGGCCTGCGGCACCGGCGCCTGCGCCGCCGTGGTGGCCGGCATCAGCCGCGACCTGCTGGATTCCCCGGTGCGCGTCAGCACCCGGGGCGGCGAACTGAGCATTGCCTGGAACGGCCCCGGCACCCCGGTGCACATGACCGGCCCGGCCGTCACCGTCTTTAGCGGAGAAATCGAACTGTGAGCGACATCCAAACCCCGCGCCTCTCCGGCGCCGACGTGGCCGAATACCTGGAACACAACCCCCAGTTCTTCGAAGAGCACGCCGACCTCATTTCCCGGCTGGTGATTCCCCACCCCCACGGGGGCCGGGCCATCTCCATCACCGAGCGGCAGATGCTCACCCTGCGCGACAAGAACAAGGCCCTGGAAGGCAAGATGGCCGAACTGCTCGGCTTCGGCGAAGCCAACGATGCCATCAGCGAAAAGATGCACCGGCTGGCGGTGGCCCTGGTGGCCGCCACCACCTTCCAGGCGGTGATCCACATCCTGGATTTCCACCTCAAGGAAGACTTCGCCATCCCCCACGTGGCCCTGCGCCTGTGGGACCAGCCGGAAGGCGTGGGCGAGCTGCCCGAGTTCGCCGCCGTCTCCGAGGAACTGCAGGTCTTCGCCGAAACCCTGGGCCGGCCCTACTGCGGCTCCACCTCCGGCTTCGAGACTTCCACCTGGTTCGGCGACACCTCCGCCCACATCCGTTCCCAGGCCCTGGTGGCCCTGCGCAACGGTGGCGGCACCTTCGGCATGATCGCCATGGGCAGCGAGAGCATGGACCGCTTCTACGCCGACATGGGCACCCTCTACCTGGAACGGCTGGGCGAGATCGTCTCCGCCGCCATCGGCCGGGCCCTGCGCCACTAGGCAAGGCGGGCTCCATGGACGGCCACAGCCTCGCCGGAGCCTTCCTCGACGAACTGGCGACCCAGCGTCGCCAGTCGCCCCACACCGTCAGCAACTACCGCCGGGACCTGGGCAAGCTCCTGGCCCTGGCCGCCGAACTGCCGGGCAGCCCGGGCCTGGGCGAACTGCAGTCCCACCACATCCGCCGCTTCGTCGGCCTGCTCCACGGCCGCGGCCTGGCGGGCCGCTCCCTGGCCCGCAGCCTGTCGGCCTGGCGTGTCTTCTACCGCTGGCTCGGCCGCCACGGCCACGCCGGCCACAATCCCTGCGAAGGGGTGCGGCCGCCCAAGAGCCCCAAGGCCCTGCCCCGCACCCTGTCGCCGGACGAGACGGCCCGCCTGCTGGAAACCTCCATCGATCCGGACGATCCCCAGGAGCTACGGGACCAGGCCATGTTCGAGCTGTTCTATTCCTCCGGCCTGCGCCTGGCGGAGCTGGCCGAGCTGGATGTGGATGCCCTGACCGACATCGGCGGCGGCGAAGTCCGGGTCCACGGCAAGCGGGACAAGGAGCGGGTGGTGCCCGTCGGCAGCAAGGCGCGGCAGGCCCTGGCCGCCTGGATGGCGCGGCGGGCCGAGCTGGCCCGACCGGAGGAAAAGGCCCTCTTCGTCGGCGCCCGGGGCCGGCGCATCGCCCACGGCATCATCCAGCAGCGCCTCTCCCGCCGGGCCCTGCTGGCCGGCCTGCCCAGCCACGTGCATCCCCACATGCTGCGCCACTCCTTTGCCAGCCACGTGCTGCAGTCCTCCGGCGACCTGCGGGCGGTGCAGGAGATGCTCGGCCATGCCAGCATCGCCTCGACCCAGGTCTATACCCACCTGGATTTCCAGCACCTGGCCCAGGTATACGACACCGCCCATCCCCGGGCCAAGCGCAAGTAAGGCCATGGCCAAGCCCGATCCACGCCAGGACCTGAGCCGCTACCGGCGCAACCAGCAGGGCGAGGTGGACAGCGCCGCCCTCTACCAGGCCATGGCCGAGGCGGAAGCCAGGCCGGAACTGGCCGCCATCTACCGCCGCCTGGCCGCCGCCGAGGCGGCCCACGCCCAGTTCTGGCAACGCCGCCAGGAGCGGGCCGGGCAGCCGGCCCCGAACCTGGGTCCCACTTGGCGCGCCCGCATCCTCATCTGGCTGGCCCGGCACCTGGGAGCCGCCAGCGTCCTGCCCACCGTGGCGGCCCGGGAAAGCCTGGACCAGACCAGCTACGACGACCAGCGGGAATCCCGCCACACCGACCTGCCGGCCCAGGAGCGGGCCCACGCCCGCCTGCTCTTCCGCCTCACCTCCATGGGCAACGGCGGCCGCTGGGACGGCGGCGCCTATGCCCGCCTGGAAGGGCGCCACGGCGCCGGCGGCGGCAATGCCCTGCGGGCCGCCGTGCTTGGCGCCAACGACGGCCTCGTTTCCACCCTCAGCCTGGTCATGGGGGTGGCCGGCGCCCAGTTCTCCAATACGGCCATGCTCGCCACCGGCCTGGCCGGCATGCTGGCCGGCGCCTGCTCCATGGCCATGGGCGAATGGATCTCGGTGCAGAGCAGCCGGGAAATGTACGCCCACCAGATCGCCGCCGAAGCGGAGGAACTGGCCGAAGTGCCGGCGGAGGAGCAGGCCGAGCTGGCCCTCATCTACCAGGCCAAGGGCTTCACCGCCGAGGAGGCCGCCGCCATTGCCGCCCGGGTCATCCAGAACCAGGAGACGGCCCTCGACACCCTGACCCGGGAAGAACTGGGCATCAACCCGGACGACCTGGGGGGCTCCGCCGGCACCGCCGCCCTGGCATCCTTCGCCGTATTCCTGGTGGGCGCCCTCATTCCCATCCTGCCCCTGCTGTTCCTCCAGGGCAGGGCCGCCGTCATGGGCAGCGCCGTGGCCAGTGCCCTCGGGCTGTTCCTCATCGGCGCCGCCATTTCCATTTTCACCGGCCGCCATCCGGGCCGGGCCGGCCTGCGCCAGCTGCTCATCGGCATGGCCGCCGCAGCCGTCACCTACGGCGCCGGCTACGCCGTCGAGGCCTGGCTGGCCGCCTGACCGCCCCTATCGGCGCGGGCCGTGGCGCCGTACGGCATCGCCCGGTACACTGCGCACCTTTGCCGCCGCCGCGGCGCCGCTTTGCAAGGTCTGCCCATGTCCCAACTCATCCTCTTCCCCGGCAAGGAACGCTCCCTGCTGCGCCGCCATCCCTGGATCTTCGCCGGCTCCGTCGGCCGGCTCAAGGGCAAGGCCCGGCCCGGCGACACGGTGGAGGTGCTGGCCGACGACGGCAAGTTCCTGGCCCGGGCCGCCTACAGCCCCGATTCCCAGATCCGGGCCCGGGTGTGGACCTTCAATGAAAACGAGACCATCGACGACGTCTTCTTCAAGCGCCGCATCGCCGAGGCCGTGGCCCGGCGCCGCAACCTGCCGGAGTTGAAGAACGAGGAAGGCGTGCGTCTTCTGCACGGCGAATCCGACGGCCTGCCCGGGGTCGTCTGCGACCAGTACGGCGACACCCTCTCCCTGCAGCTGACCTCGGCCGGCGGCGAGAAGTGGCGCAAGGCCATCGTCAATGCCCTGGTCCAGGCCACCGGCTGCGCCCGCATCTACGAGCGCTCCGATTCGGACGTGCGCCGCCTCGAAGGCCTGGAGCCGGTCACCGGCTGGCTCCACGGCGAGGCCCCGGCCGGCGATCTCTCCATCATGGAGAACGGCGTGCGCCTGCTGGTGGATGTGGTGGGCGGCCACAAGACCGGCTTCTACCTGGACCAGCGGGAAAACCGCCTGCTCACCGGCGCCCTGGCGGCGGGCAAGAGCGTGCTCAACTGCTTCTGCTACACCGGCGGCTTTTCCCTGCAGGCCCTGGCTGGCGGGGCCGCCTCCGTGCTCTCCATCGACTCCTCCGGCCCGGCCCTGGAGACGGCCAAACGCAACCTGGCCCTCAATCCCCAGCTGGATGCCGCCCGGGCCGAATGGTGGGAAGCCGACGTGTTCACCGCCCTGCGCGAGCTGCGCAAGGCCGAGCGCAAGTTCGACCTGATCGTGCTCGACCCGCCCAAGTTCGCCCCTTCCGCCGCCCACGCCGACCGGGCAGCCCGGGCCTACAAGGACATCAACCTGCTGGGCTTCCGCCTGCTCAATCCGGGCGGCCTGCTATTCACCTACTCCTGCTCCGGCGGCATCGGCAACGAGCTGTTCCAGAAGATCATCGCCGGCGCCGCCCTCGACGCCGGCGTGGATGCCCGCATCCTGCGCCACCTGGCGGCCGGTCCGGACCATCCCATCGCCCTGGCGGTGCCGGAAGGCGAATACCTCAAGGGCCTGCTCTGCCAGGTGTGACCCCCGGCGCCTCGCCACGGCTGCCGCTGCAATAGCATCGACAATATTCCGTCGACATATTTTCATTCCGAGCCTATGCTGCATGGGCAGTCGGCGCGGCCGCCCATCGATGTCGTAATACATTGGTAATAAAGCACTTTCCAACAAGACCGCCCGCCGCCTGCAACGCACGGCATCGGGCGGCATGGCGACTGCCGCGACCGATATCCATCCTCCGCCGCCACTGAAGGAGTGCATCATGGCTATTCTGAGTTTCAACGGCCGGGTCAATATCGCGGTCCGCATCGTCACCGAACAGTACCCCGCCGCCAAGCTGTACGAAGCCGACGGCATCGCCTCCAAGGGCCCCACCACAGACCCGGCCCAGATCGACCAGCTGCGGGTGGTGTTCCAGAATTCCAACAACACCACGGTCATCATCAAGTCCACCGGCTACGGCGAATTCGGCGCCCCCGTGCTCATTCCCGAACCCTGGCTGGAGGACGTGGTGATCCAGTGGCCGGTGCCCATGGACCTGCCCGAAGCCAACAAGCTTAAGGAACAGGCCGGCTTCACCCAGGCCTACGGCGCCGTGACCCTGCGCAATCCCCTGGGGCCCAAGCTGGGCAATCCCTACTTCATTTTCGGAGGCAACCCGAGCCAGCCCTACGTCTTCGTGGACGTGGTCACCGGCCAGGTGCACCAGGGCCGCTGATCCTCCGGCGGCGTTCCAGGGCCGGGGGGGGGGGGGGGGGGGGGG
>NZ_JBXAST010000002.1:36275-166889 GCF_058809645.1 Azospira sp. MPR-E4
CTCCTGCAGGAGGCGCCGGCCTTTTCCATCCCGGGACGGGCTAGTCAGGGAGTGGCGAAAGGCACTACAGTGCCCGGACCCGCGCTTATCTTGTCCGCCATGACCTCCTCCCGCACCTCCCTGTTGCTGCTCCTGGCCGCCGCCACCCTGGCCCTGCTCGGCCTCACCGGCTACCGCCCCTACGACCGGGCCACCTGGCTGCTGGAGGTGCTGCCGGTACTGATCGCCCTGCCCCTGCTGGCCCTGATCTGGTGCCGCTATCCCCTGACCACCCTGCTGTATGTCTGCATCTTCATCCATGGGGTGATCCTCATGGTGGGCGGCATGTACACCTATGCCCGGGTGCCCGTGGGCTTACAGGTGGCCGAATGGCTGCACCTGCAGCGCAATCCCTACGACAAGCTGGGCCACCTCTTCCAGGGCTTCGCCCCGGCCCTGATCGCTCGGGAAATACTGCTGCGGGGAGCCTATGTGCGGGGGCGCAAAATGCTGTTCTTCCTCGTCACCTGCGTCGTGCTGGCCATCAGCGCCACCTATGAACTGCTGGAATGGTGGACCGCCCTGGCCTTCGGCCAGGGGGCGGATGACTTCCTCGGCACCCAGGGTGACCCCTGGGACACCCAGTCGGACATGTTCTGCGCCCTGCTCGGCGCTCTCCTGGCCCAGCTGGGACTGGCCCGCTGGCAGGATCGGCAGATCGCCGCCCTGCCCCGTCAGAAGGCCTGAGGGGCGAAAAAAAAGCGCGGATCGCTCCGCGCTTTTTCATTTGGAGACCGAGCCGCCTCAGTGCACCCGCTTGCGCTTGGTGTACTCCTGCACCAGGGCCAGCAACTCGTCTTCCTGGTAGGGCTTGCCCAGGTAGTGGTTCACCCCGATCTCGAAGGCGTAGTTGCGGTGCTTGTCCGCCGTGCGGGAGGTGATCATGATGATGGGCAGGTGCTTCAAGCGCTCGTCCGCCCGCACGTTGCGGGTGAAGTCGAAGCCGTCCATGCGCGGCATCTCGATGTCCACCAGCAGCACGTCGGGCATGGTGTCGATCAGCTGCTCCAGGCCATCCACGCCATCCTTGGCCGTCAGCACGTGGTAACCCTCGCGGGACAGCAGGCGGCTGGTGATCTTGCGCACGGTGAGGGAATCGTCCACCACCATCACCGTCGGCAGGGTCTGGGCCGGCGTTTCTTCCACCGGCACCGACTCCAGGGGCGCCGCCGGGGTGAGCACCGCCACGCTGGCTTCGCTGCGGGCCGCCAGGGCTACCGGGTTGAGGATCAGCAGCACCTGGCCGTCGCCGAGCACGGTGGCGCCGGCAATGCCGATCACCCGGGCCAGCTGGGGGCCGACGTTCTTGACCACGATTTCCTGGTTGCCGAACAGCTCGTCCACCTGGATCGCCGCCCGCTGGGTGCCGGAGCGCAGCAGCAGCACCCAGGACAGGCGCCGGGCTTCGGGCAGGGCCTGGGGTTCGCCCAGCAGGTGGGGCAGGAAGTGGTAGGGATAGCGGTTGCCCAGCCATTCCACCTGACCCGTCTCGCGGATACCGGCCAGGACCTGTTCCTTCACTTCCTGGACCTGGGCGATCATGGCCGAGGGAATGGCGTAGCGGCGGTTGCCGACGCGCACGATGAGGGCCTGGGTGACGGCCAGGGTCAGGGGCAGGTAGATGCGGAAGGTGAGGCCCTTGCCGGCCACCGACTGCATTTCCAGGCGGCCGCCCAGGTTGGTCACTTCGGTGCGCACCACGTCCATGCCGACGCCGCGGCCGGCGATCTGGGAGACCTCGCCGGCGGTGGAAAAGCCGGGAGCGAAAATCAGGTCGGCCAGGCGGGCGTCGTCCGCCTCCTCGCCGGCAGCCAGCAGCCCCTGGCTCTCGGCCTTGGCGCGGATGCGCTGCAGGTCCAGGCCGGCGCCGTCGTCGGCCATGGTGATGATGATTTCGTTGCCTTCCTGGGCCACCTTCAGTTCGATCTCGCCGATCTCTTCCTTGCCGGCGGCGAGGCGGCCTTCCCGGCTTTCCAGGCCGTGGGCGACGGAGTTGCGCAGCATGTGCTCCAGGGGGGCGACCATCTTGTCCAGCACGCCCCGGTCCAGTTCCACCTGACCGCCGACGATTTCCAGGTTGGCCCGCTTGCCCACTTCCTTCGCCGTCTGCCGCACGATGCGGTGCAGACGCTCGGTCTGGCTGCTGAAGGGCACCATGCGCACGCTCATCAGGGACTGCTGCAGCTCCCGGTTGAGGCGGGCCTGGGCAATGATGGCGGCGTTGGCTTCGTCCAGGTTCTTCAGCAGGTTCTGCTGCACCGTGGCCACGTCGTTCACCGATTCGGCCATCATCCGGGTCAGTTCCTGGAAGCGGGTGAAGCGGTCGAACTCCAGGGGGTCGAAGCCGGCATGGGCCACTTCGGCCTCGGCGGTACGGGCCTGGATCTGGGTCTCGGCCTGGATTTCCACCTCCCGCAGCTGGCGCCGCAGGCGGATCACGTTTTCCGTCAGGTCGAGCAGGGAATCCTTGAGGCTGCGCATTTCCCCTTCGATGCGGGCCCGGGCGATGGACAGCTCACCGGCCTCGTTCACCAGCCGGTCCATCAGGTCGGAGCGCACCCGCAGGGTGGCGCGGGAGGCGGCGGCCGCATCGACCTCCGGCTCGGCCGCTGCAACCTGCACTGTGGCCGGGGCCTCGGCTGCAGGCCGCTCCGGCTGGGCCACCGCGGCAGGCATCTCGGCGGAGGCAGGCGCTGCCTGGGTTTCCGGCATGGCCGGTGCGAGATCGGCTTCCGCCGTCTCCGGCAGGGCCAGCAGTTCCACCGGCAGGGGCGTATCCAGAGTGTCACCGGAAGCCAAGCGCTCGACGATCTGGGCGATGGCGTCGAAGGCGATCTGGATTTCCTCGATCAGGGCCGCTTCCGCCGCCCCGGCCTTGTGGGCCTGCTCGACCCGGGTTTCCAGGGTGTGGGTCAGTTCCCCCAGGTTCATGGCGCCGGCCATGCGAGCCGAACCCTTGAGGGTGTGCAGCAGCCGGGCCAGGGCCCGGGCCACGTCGGCATCGTGGGGATCGTCGTGCCACAGGCGCAGCTGCTCGGTGATGCTCTGGGTCAGCTCCTGGGCTTCTTCGAGGAAGATGGGCAGCAGCTGCTCGTCCAGGTCGTCCTTGAGCTGCACCGGCACCGGCGGGGCGGCGGGGGCTGCAGCCGGAGCGCCGGCGCTGACCACGGCCGGCACTTCGTTGCCATCGCCGTTGTCGTTGAGGGCCGCGGGGAACAGGGTGTCCAGGGCATCCGCCAGGTGGGAGGCGGGCTCCGGCGGCTGCTGGGCGGCAACGCTGGCCACCATTTCCTCCAGGGAGGAGATGGCCAGACGGATGATTTCCAGGGCTTCCAGGCTGGCCGGATGGGCCGACTGGTCGCGCCGCAGTAGGGCGTGTTCCAGGGCCCGGCCAAGGCGGTTGATGGCGTCCAGGCCGATGGTGCCGGCGATGCTGCCCAGGGTGTGGGCGGCCCGGGTGAAGGGCTCGGCCGTGGGCATTTCCGGGTCGGTCTCGAGCAGGCCGAACTGGCGCTGCAGGGCTTCCAGGTGGCCCTGGGCCTCTTCCATGAAAATCTGGTAGAGGGTGGAGGAGACCTTCAGGGTCGGCCGCGGCGGCGGTGGCGCTTCTTCGGCCTCCAGCTCGGGCAGGATGTCCTGGGCGGCGGGCGCCGGGGGCGTCAGCTCGATCTCCTGGGCCATATCCGGCACAGTCTCGGACGGAGCCTCGATTTCGCCGTCGAAGGCGATGTCGAGGGCAGGCTCGCTCTCCAGCGACAGCGGCGATGACTCGGGGGCTACTGCGACGGCGGGCTCGGCCGGCAGTTCCGTCAGGGCGATGGGTTCGTCGGTGGCGGCGACTTCCGGCAGCGGCTCCACCGCGGCAGGCATCTCCAGCTCACCCAGGTCGTCCAGGGGCGGCAGTTCCAGGGTTTCCAGATCGCCGGAGAGCTCGTGTTCTTCGTCCAGCTCCGGGACAGCGGCTTCCAGCCCGGCTTCCGGCCGAGCTTCTGCCATGGCTGGCGCCGCCTCCGGGGCGGCCGGCGCGGGGGCCGCATCCCCCAGGTCGAAATCAAAATCCAGGGCGGCGGGCGTCACTTCCTCCAGGGCCGGCAATTCTTCCAGGGCCAGATCCACGTCGGCCGTCGCGGCGACGGGAGCTTCCTCCAGTTCCGGCAGGGTCAGTTCCTCGATCTCCGGCACCGCCTCGAGCGCTGTCGCCGCGTCGGTTTCCTGCACGGCAGGCACCTCGGCCTCCGCCATGAAGTCGCGCATGTCGCTGGCGATCACCGGCATCACTTCCATGGCCGGGGGCGTCAGGTCCACCGAGGCCCCATCCAGGTCCACCTCCAGGCCCAGGTCGGCGAAGGGAGTGCTCTCCTCCAGGGACAGTTCGGGCAGGGCAGAGGCCGGTGCCGCCTCGGCCACCGGTGCCGGCGGGGTTTCGGCCCCGCGCATGGTGTCGGCTTTGGTCACCAGGGCCGCGGGATCGGGGGCACCGCCTTCCCGGGTTTCCAGGTAGCGGACCCAGGCGGAGAAGAGGACATGGGCCTCTTCGATGAGGGCGAACAGTTCCGGGCTGACGTCGTATTCCTGGCGCAGCCACAGGTTGAGTACCTGCTCGATGGCCCAGGCGGTCTCGCCCAGGTCCTTGAGGCCGACCATGCGGCCGCTGCCCTTGAGGGTGTGGAAGCTGCGGCGGATGGTGGTGAGGAAATCGACGTTGTGGGGCTGCTCCCGCAGCAGGCCGATGTGGCTGCCGATGGTGCCGAGCACTTCCTGGGCCTCTTCCAGGAAGATGGAGAGCAGCTCCGCGTCCAGCTCCTCTTCCGAGGCCTGGGTCAGCTTGATGGTTTCGGCGGACGGCGCCGGGGCGGCAGCCACCTGGGGCTTGATCTCGGCCAGGGCCGCATCCAGGGCAGGGGCGGCGGCATCCAGGTGGGGCGCGGCCTCCAGGGCCGACAGGGCTGCCTTTGCCTGCTGTCCCAGGGCCTTGTCGGCCACCAGGTCTGCATCCTTCTGCAGGGACTCCAGGTTCTGCTTCAGTTCCTGGCGCAGGTTGGCGTCGGCGGGCTGTTCCTTCAGCGCCTCCATCAGGGCCTGGGTTTCCTTCTTCTGCTTTTCCAGTTCCTGTTCCACCGACGGGGCGGCGGCTTCCACCACCTCTTCGACCTCTTCCTCCTCCCGGTTGCCCTGGGGCCCCAGGCCGCGGGAGAAGGCGGAGAAGTCGGCGCTGCCCTTGGCCAGTTCCCGGGGCAGGGCTTCGACGAAGAAGCCGAGGGCGGAAAGCTGGCTGGCTACGGCCTCGAAATCGGCCTCCACCGGCTCGTAGTCGGGGGCGGAGAAGCGGGCGATGCGGGCGCTGCAATCGGCCAGGGTGGCCACGGCCGCGTCCTGGCCGAGGATGGTGAGGGCGCCGGTGACCTGCTTCAGGGGCATGTCCAGGCCGGCCAGATCGCCGCGGCGGGAAACGTCGCGGAAGAAGGCGTCCAGCACCTGTTCGATCTGCACCAGGTTGGTCTGAATTTCCTTGGCCACCTGGCTGTTGAGCAGGCGCTCCTGGGCCCGGCGGGACATTTCGTCCAGCCCCGGCACCTCGGCCCCGGTCTCGGCCGGCTGGCCGCTGACACAGGCGTGCAGGCGGGCCACCATGACGTCCACCTGGTGGGCGAAATCCTGGCCCAGGTGCTCGAAATTCTCCTGGGCATTGGCCGCCAGCAGAATGCCGGTGGCCAGTTCCATGCCCATCACCTCGCTATGGCGGGCGGGCTTTTCCACCAGCCAGTTGGCGGTGCCCAGCAGGGCTTTGCAGAGGCGGTGGAAGTCGTGCTGGCCCAGCTGCTCCGCGCCTTGGGCCAGATGGCCCACCTGTTCGCGGAAGGTCGGCAGGGCGGAGCCGGTGCCGGCGCAGAACTTGCCCCAGGCCTCCTCGGCGGCGGCGATGTGCTCGCGCAGGCGGCGCAGCACCAGTTCCTGGGCCGGCGTGGCGTGGATCACCCCGTCGCCGTCCACGGCGGGCAGCAGGTCGCCCAGGGCGAAGGACTGCTTGAGGCCGCTCACCACGCCATCCTGGCTGTCGGCCACGGCGACGTGATAGAGGGCGTCGCGCATCAGGCGCTCGGCGAAATTGCGGGAGCCTTCGATGAGCCGGCGGATCTGCAGGTCGATGCGGGCGCACAGCTGCTTGATGTCGTTCTCGCCGGTGACGGCGCCTTCGGCCAGGGCGGTGATGAAGCCCTGGGCCACCCACCAGAAGGAGCGGGCGGCGGGCAGATCCTGGGTGGCCTCGATGGCGGTGATGGCATCGCGCATCAGGGCCAGGCCGGCGCGGTCGCCGCGCAGCCAGGCCAGCAGGCCCCGCTGGAACCGGCTGCGCTCGGCCCGCAGGCGCTTGTTCAGCTCGGCCGGCGGCAGGGCGGCAGCCTGGCGCCGGGGCGGACGCACCGCCAGGTCGGGGAAGAAGAGGTCGGTGGGATTGACCCGCTCCAGGCCCCGGGCCTGCTGCACGGACTGGTACAGGTCCCACAGGCGCAGGGGCTGGTTGGGCTCACCGTTGAGCAGGTCGTCCAGGTAGTGGCGGATGGCCTGCAGGGAACGCCGCACCAGATCGACGGAGGCATCGTCGGCCGGGCGCTTGCCCGACTCCAGGTCGGCCAGGAAGGCTTCCAGGGCTTCGGTGAACTGGGTCACCCCGTCCAGGCCGACAATGGCCAGGGCACCATGGACCTGGTGCAGATGGGTGCGGCCGAACTTGATCTGGGACAGGTCGCTCCGGTCCCCGCCCAGGTACTGCTGCAGGGACTGGTCGGCCCGCTCCAGGGCGGCGTCGATCTCGCCCTTCACCCAGGTGAGGGGCCCGACGTCGAATTCGGTGACTGCGCTCATGGGGACCTTGTTTTCTGATTAGCGGAACAACGCTTACGCGACCTTGAAGCCGGCCACCGATCCCTTCAGTTCGGTTGCCAGACCGGCCAGTTCGCCCACGGCCTCGGCCGTCTGCTTGGTACCGGCGGTGGTCTGTTCGGTCACGTTGAGGATGTCCTTCATGGTCTCGGCCACGCCGGCTGCGGACTGGGCCTGCTGCTGGGTGGCGCTGGAGATGTTCTCAATCAGGCTGGCCAGGTTCTGGGACACGGAACCGATCTCGGCCAGTGCCTGACCGGCCGCATCGGACAGCTTGGCCCCTTCCACCACACCCTGGGTCGATTCTTCCATGGCGGAAACCGCATCCTGGGTATCGGTCTGAATGGTCTTCACAATGGCCGCAATCTGCTTCGTGGCTTCGGCGGAACGTTCGGCCAGGCGCTGCACTTCTTCTGCCACCACCGTGAAGCCGCGGCCGGCCTCGCCGGCGGAGGCGGCCTGAATGGCGGCGTTCAGGGCCAGCACGTTGGTCTGTTCGGTAATGTCGGAAATCAGTTCCACGATTTCGCCGATCTCCTGGGAGCTTTCGCCCAGGCGCTTGATCCGCTTTGCCGTTTCCTGGATCTGTTCGCGAATTTCGTTCATGCCCTTGATGGAATCCTGCACGGCCTGGGCGCCCTTCTCGGCGGCGGACAGGGACTGGCGGGCCACCTGGGCCGACTGGGTGGCGTCGGAGGACACCTGGTTCATGGAACTGGCCATGGTCAGGACGGAGCGGCCGGCTTCCTCAATTTCCTTGGACTGGCGCTCGGCAGCGGCCAGCAGTTCCTCGGAGGTCTTGCGGGCCATTTCGGTGGCCAGGGTCACCCGGTTGGCGGCGTCGTTGATGCGGCCCACCAGCACGCGCAGTTCTTCAATGGTGTAGTTGATGGAGTCGGCGATGGCGCCGGTGATGTCCTCGGACACGGTGGCGGTGACGGTCAGGTCGCCGTCGGCCAGGTCGCCCAGTTCGTTCATCAGGCGCAGGATGGCGTCCTGGTTCTGGCGGTTAAGCTGCTCGGATTCCAGGCGCAGGCGCTCGGCTTCCTCGGCACGGCGGCGGGAGTCTTCCAGGTAGATCTTGGCCATCAGCACCAGGGCCCCCAGGGCCACCAGCACCATCACCACCAGGATGACGATGTACAGGGCCCGCTCGGCCAGTTCGGCCTGGTAGGCGTCGGCCAGCTTGTCGGTGGCTGCCAGCAGTTCGTCCGAATCCTTGAAGATGGCGGAACCGGACTGCTTGGCCAGCACCAGGCGCTGCATGTTGCCGAGAATGCCGGACACGGCGTCCTGGTATTCCTTGAAGGCGCCTTCCAGCTCGCCCAGCTTGGTGCGGGTGTCGCCGTCGGCGGCAGCCTTGAGGGTTTCGTTACCCTTGATCAGGCCGTTCAGCAGGTCGCGGAAGGAGTTGGTGTCCTTGCCCAGCAGGAAGGCCACTTCCGGGTCGATGGCATCGCCCACCAGCAGGGCGGAGGCGTTCTTGGCGATACGCTGGGTCAGCATCACCATCTGGTTGGCCGCGGCGATTTCCCGGGCACCGCCGCCGGATTGCAGCTTGAGGGCGGCCACCTGTTCGGACAGTTCCAGCAGCTGGGGATTCTTGCTGGCGATGATGGCCACGTCCTTACCCAGGTTCACCAGGTTCTTTTCCATTTCCAGCAGGCGGGTGGCGTTCTTGTCGGTCTTTTCCCACTCGCTCATCAGGGCCTGCAACTGGGGCTGCACGCCATCGGGGGAGGGGGGTACCGCCACTTCGGTGATTTCACCGCCCTGGGAGAGGCGTTCCAGCAGGCGGGCAAAGGATTCGCGGGAGGTCTTCAGGTGTTCGAAGGCCACCGGCGTACCCTGCAGGGCCTGGGCCGCATCCTTGGCCAGGCGCTGGGAGAGCATGCGCATTTCACCGGCCGCCGCCACATAGACGGTGCCGTAGGTGGATTCCCGGTTGTCGTGATAAACCAGGCCGGCGATGAACAGCATCACCACCAGCAGCACCGAACCGAGAATCTGCAACTGCTTGACGACCGGATACTGGCCGAGGAAGTCGGTCAGGGCCGCAGCCGGCTCCTTCGGCTTCTTTTCCTTGGCCGGTTTGGCCACCGGAACTTCCATTACCCGGGTGGGGGCGGCGAGGGTTTCCTCGCCCACAGGTGCGGCGGACTTTTTCTGACCCTTGCCGAAAGAAAAGGCGGGTAGCTTAAGTTTGAACGCCATGGTGTTCTCCAGTTCTCAGTGCTTTTGCAACCTAGTGTTGCGGAGCGGTTCGTTTATTGTTGGTTGGGAAAATCCGTGATCAGGCGCCGATCTGCATGAAATCGGGGTCGGCCAGGAGTTCCTTCAGGTTCAGCTTGTGCCAGGTCCGTCCGTCGCCATCCGTGTAGCACTCGCGAGCCCAGACAGGGAGGGAGGCATCCGGCTCGGCAGGCGTCAGGGTTTCCAGGTTCTTCAGCCCCAGGGAACGGTTCACCAGCAGGGCGGCGTTGGAGCCGTAGCGGGTGCCCACCAGAAGCAGGCGGACGTTGGCGTTGTAGGGGGTGGGATCGCCGCCGAGGAAGGCGGAAAGGTCGGCCACCGAATAGAGGCTGCCGCGGATGTTGGCGATACCGGCGAACCAGGGCTTGGTCAGGGGCACGGGAGCCAGATGGGGGGAGGGAATGATTTCCCCCGAATCGGACAGGTTGAGCAGCCACAGGCGGCTCCCCGCCTGGACCCCGAGCAGGCCGGCCGCGGCCTGCCCGCGGGCGGCGCTGGACAGGCGTGCCGCCAGGTGTTCCTGGAACTGCCGCAGGCTGATTTTTCTGGCCATGCCGCCCCAGCCTCCTAGAGTGCGGCGATCTTGGCGAGCAGCTCTTCGGCGTTGACCGGTTTCACCAGGTAGTCCTGGGCACCCTGGCGCAGCCCCCAGATCTTGTCCGTTTCCTGGCCCTTGGAGGTGCAGACGATGACCGGAATGTCCTTGGTGTCGTCGTCCCGGGTCAGGGTACGGGTGGCCTGGTAGCCGTTGAGGCCGGGCATCACCACATCCATCAGCACCAGGTCGGGCTTTTCGGCCTTGGCCTTGGCGATGCCGTCCTCACCGTTTTCGGCGGTAACCACCTGGTAACCGTTCTTGGTGAGGATTTCGACCATGAAGTGACGTTCGGTGGGGGAATCGTCCACCACGAGGATTTTCTTGACGGGCATAGGGACTCTCTCGGCTAACGCTTATTGAACCTGCTGGGGCCCGTAGGTGGCCACAGCCTGCAGCAAACTGTCTTTGGTAAAGGGCTTGGTGAGGTACTGGTCGGAACCGACCATACGCCCCCGGGCCCGGTCGAAAAGGCCGTCCTTGGAGGACAGCATGATCACCGGGGTGTTGCGGAAACGGGCGTTTTTCTTGATCAGGGCGCAGGTCTGGTAACCGTCCAGACGGGGCATCATGATGTCGCAGAAGACTATGTCTGGTTGGTGGTCGGCGATCTTGGCCAGGGCATCGAACCCGTCCTCGGCCAGCACCACCTGGCATCCTGCCTGCACCAGGAAGATTTCAGCGCTGCGACGGATGGTATTGCTATCGTCAATCACCATCACTTTCACGCCGCGCTGGGCAGTGGCATCCGGCAAATCAACCTCCCAAGATCTCTCGATTACCCCGGAACCAGCCGGGGCTTCTGGATTTTATGCAGCAATACTAAACCTTCGCCCGGGATTTTCCTAGATTTCCACCATTTCGAAGTCTTCCTTGCGCGCATCGCACTCGGGACAGACCCAGTTCATGGGAATGTCTTGCCAGCGGGTACCGGGGGCGATGCCCTCTTCCGGCAGTCCGGCGGCCTCGTCGTAGATGAAACCGCAAATCTGGCACATCCAGGTCCGGTAAGGACCTCCTGGCGGGGTGGATTCAGGCTGGGTCATATCAAAGCTCGGAAGGGGGTTTTAGGCTAGAATCGGGGCCCTTGATCTTACCCAAAGCGCTGCGCCGCCGAAAGGCAGAAAGCGTGCTGCAATGCCACAAAACCCCTCCCCCCAGCTGTCGCCCCCCATTGTCCTCACCTTTGCCGCCTCCGACCCCACCGGCGGCGCCGGCGTCCAGGCGGACATCCTGACCCTGGCCAGCATGGGCTGCCACCCCCTCTCGGTGATCACCGCCATCACCGTCCAGGACACCGCCGGGGTGGATGCGGTCCTGCCCATGGAGCCGGACTGGGTCGAGGACCAGGCCCGCTCCCTGCTGGAGGACATGCCGGTGGCCGCCTTCAAGATCGGCCTCATCGGCAGCGTGGAAAACGTGGCGGCCATCGCCGAGATCGTCTCCGACTATCCCCACATTCCCCTGATCCTGGACCCGGTGCTGGCCTCCGGCCGGGGCGACGAGCTGGCGACGGAGGACCTCATCGCCGCCATGAAGGAACTGCTGCTGCCCCAGACCACCATCCTCACCCCCAACAGCCTGGAGGCCCGCCGCCTAGCCGAGGAGGACGAGGAGGAGCCGGAACTGGAGGAGTGCGCCCGCCGCCTGGTCAGCTACGGCTGCGAATACGTGCTGCTCACGGGCACCCACGAAAACACCGGCCAGGTCATCAACACCCTCTACAACGAGCACGGCATGGTGCGGGCCGACCGCTGGGAGCGCCTGCCAGGCAGCTACCACGGCTCCGGCTGCACCCTGGCCTCCGCCATCGCCGCCAACCTGGCCAACGGCCTGGAGCTGGGCGACGCGGTGCGGGACGCCCAGGAGTACACCTGGCAGGCCCTGGCCGCCGGCTTCCGCCCCGGCATGGGCCAGTACATCCCGGACCGCTTCTTCTGGGCCCGGGCGCCGGAAGAGGGCAGAGAGGGCGATGCTTAAGCGCCCCCGCCCCGGCCTTTACGCCGTCACCCCCGACGGCCTGGAGACGCCGCGTCTGCTGATGCTGGCCGAGGCAGCCCTGGCTGCCGGTATTCCCCTGCTGCAGTACCGGGACAAGAGCGGCGACTCCGTCCGCCGCCGGGAGCAGGCCACCGCCCTGCGGGCCCTGTGCCGCCGCCACGGCACACGCCTCATCATCAACGACGATGCAGCCCTGGCCCGGGAAGTGGATGCCGACGGCGTCCATCTCGGCGGCGAGGACGGGGACCTGGCCGCCGCCCGCGCCCTGTTGGGCCCCGACAAGCTCATCGGCGCCTCCTGCTACGCCGATTTCGCCCGGGCCCAGGCCGCCGCCGCGGCCGGCGCCAACTACGTCGCCTTCGGCGCCATGTACGCCTCCCCGACCAAGCCCCAGGCACCCCGGGCGCCTTTCAACCTGGTCACCCGGGCCCGCCAGGAGCTGCCTGGCGTACAGGTCGCCGCCATCGGCGGCATCACCCTGGACAACGCCGCCCCGGTCATCGCCGCCGGCGCCCAGTTCATCGCCGTCATCACCGATTTGTTCGAGGCCCCGGACGTGACCGCCCGGGCCGCCGCCTATCAACGTCTTTTTGCAGAAAGTGCTGCCCATGAGCTCTCGTAACCAGCAACTCTTCGATGCCGCCCAACGCCACATTCCCGGCGGCGTGAATTCCCCCGTGCGGGCCTTCCGCTCCGTCGGCGGCGCCCCCCGCTTCTTCACCCGCGGCGAAGGCCCCCGGGTGTGGGATGCGGAAGGCAAGAGCTACCTGGATTACGTCGGTTCCTGGGGCCCCCTGATCCTGGGCCACGCCCACGCCCCCACGGTCAAGGCCGTGCAGGAGGCCGCCGCCCTGGGCCTGTCCTTCGGCGCCCCTACCGAGGCCGAGATCGAGATCGCCGACCTGCTCTGCGACATCCTGCCCTCCCTGGACATGGTGCGCCTGGTTTCCTCCGGCACCGAAGCCACCATGAGCGCCATCCGCCTGGCCCGGGGCCATACCGGCCGGGACCTGCTGGTGAAGTTCGAGGGCTGCTACCACGGCCATTCCGACAGCCTGCTGGTGAAGGCCGGTTCCGGCCTGCTGACCTTCGGCAATCCCTCCTCCGGCGGCGTCCCCGCCGACGTGGCCAAGCACACCCTGGTGCTCGAATACAACAATGCCGAACAACTGGCCGAAGCCTTTGCCAAGCAGGGCAGCGAAATCGCCGCCGTCATCGTCGAGCCGGTGGCCGGCAACATGAACCTGATCGCGCCCAAGCCCGAATTCATGCAGGCCATGCGCGAGCTGTGCAGCAAGCACGGCGCCGTGCTCATCTTCGACGAGGTCATGACCGGCTTCCGCGTCGGCCCCCAGTGCGCCCAGGGCCTCTTCGGCATCACCCCGGACCTCACCACCCTGGGCAAGGTCATCGGCGGCGGCATGCCGGTGGCGGCCTTCGGCGGCAAGCGGGAGATCATGGAAAAGATCGCCCCTCTGGGGCCGGTGTATCAGGCCGGCACCCTCTCCGGCAACCCGGTGGCAGTGGCCGCCGGCCTGGTCACCCTCAAGGCCACCCGGGCCCCCGGCTTCTACGACAGCCTGGCCGCCCGCACCAAGCAGCTCACCGACGGCCTCACCGCCGCCGCCAAGAAGCACGGCGTCACCTTCTGCGCCCAGAGCGTGGGCGGCATGTTCGGCCTGTACTTCAGCGCCACCCCGCCCACCTCCTTCGCCGAGGTGATGCAGTGCGACAAGGAGGCCTTCAACCGCTTCTTCCACGCCATGCTGGAGGCCGGCCACTACCTGGCGCCTTCCGCCTTTGAAGCCGGCTTCGTCTCCGCCGCCCACACGGAAGCCGACATCGCCGCCACCATCGCCGCAGCCGAGGCCATTTTCGCCAAGGGCGTCTGAGCCTCGCGCCGGAGCGACTGCCGGACGTAAAAAAGCCCGCTCAAACGAGCGGGCTTTTTCTTTGGCGGATGCCGGTGCTTACAGAATCGCCGTGCCTTCGTGTTCGCCCCGTTCGTACACCACGTTGGCCCGGCCCACCAGCAGGGGGTCCAGGGGGCCGATGCGCTCCACGTCCTTATTCTTGTAGGGCAGCTTGTGCAGGATGTAGCGCATGGCATTGAGCCGCGCCCGCTTCTTGCAGTCGGACTTGACCACGGTCCACGGGGAGTCGGCCGTGTCGGTGTAGAAGAACATGGCCTCCTTGGCCTTGGTGTAGTCCTCCCATTTATCCAGGGAGGCCAGGTCGATGGGGGAGAGCTTCCACTGCTTCAGGGGATGGGTTTCCCGCTCCTTGAAACGGCGGCGCTGTTCGGCCCGGCTGACGGAGAACCAGAACTTGATCAGGTGGATGCCGCTGCGGGCCAGGTTGCGCTCGAACTCGGGGCACTGGCGCATGAACTCGGCGTACTCATCCTGGTCGCAGAAGCCCATGACCCGCTCCACCCCGGCCCGGTTGTACCAGGAGCGGTCGAACATGACGATCTCGCCGGCGGTGGGCAGGTGCTGGATGTAGCGCTGGAAATACCACTGGCCCCGCTCCACTTCCGAGGGCTTTTCCAGGGCCACCACCCGGGCGCCCCGGGGATTCAGGTGCTCGGTGAAACGCTTGATGGCGCCCCCCTTGCCGGCCGCGTCCCGGCCTTCGAAGAGGATCACCACCCGCTGCCCGGTTTCCTTGACCCAGGCCTGGAGCTTCAGTAGTTCCACCTGCAGGCGGTACTTCTGCTTCTCGTAGTTCTTGCGGGTCATCAGGTTCTTGTAGGGATAGCCGCCGGTGCGCCACTCGTCGGAAAGCTGGTCGTCCGGGCTCACCGGCAGCTTGTCCGCCGGCACCTCATCCTTGAACAGGGTGTCCCGCAGCATCTTCACGTCGTCGGGGGAAGCGCCGGCGACAATGGCTTCCAGGGTCTTGGCCACGGACTTGAGGTCGGTGCCCTGGGTACGGCTGAGGATGTCGCGCATGGCGACGACCTTGGAATTCTGGGCGGCGGCCACGGCCTGGCCGACTTCGAAACTCTCTACGCCGGCAGGGCTGTGGGCCGGGGCCACGTCGCCGCTCTTCACCGGGCGGGCGCGGCTGGGGCGGGGCTTGGCCACCACCTTGGTGGCGGCCTTGGGAGCGGTGTTGCCGAGGGCGGCGGACTTGCGGGTTGCGGGCTTGCTGACCTTTGTCACCATGTATTTATTCTCCGGGTCATGGGCTGGAATCGGGGCGCCGGGCCAACCTCCTTGGCCCGGCGGGCGAAGGAACATTGTGCGCCTATTTCAGCCCGGCCGGTGTGACCCATTAGGCATGGCAACCGTGCCATGCCGCAGTCGGCCGTCAGCGGCCGTCGTGATGGTGAGGGTGTTCGCCCAGGTGATGGGTCAGGCCGGCGGCATGGTGCTCGTGGCCGAAGGGCACCGGAGTCGGCTGGCCCACCACGCGGGGCAGCAGGGAACCGGCCACCATGGCCACGCCGGCGACGAGGAAGCCCAGCACCTGGGGCGGCCAGGTGGCGTCTTCCGGCCCCAGCACTTCCATGAGGATCCAGGTGAAGAAACCGGAGAAGATGGCGAACAGGGCGCCCTGGGTGTTGGCCTTCTTCCAGTAGAGGCCGGCGAAGAGGGGAATGAAGGCGGTGACCAGGGTGATCTTGTAGGCATTCTCCACCATGTGGAAGATGCTCTCGTTGGAATTGAGGGCGAACAGCAGCACGGTGCCGGCGAAGCAGACGATCACCGTGCGCATGGCCAGGAGGAAGGTGCGGTCCGGCATGCGCGGGAAGAAGCCGCGCAGGATGTTCTCGGAGAAGGCCACGGAGGGCGCCAGCAGGGTCGCCGAGGAGCAACTCATGATGGCCGAGAGCAGGGCGCCGAAGAACACCACCTGGGCGAACACCGGCGTGTGCTGCAGGATCAGGGTGGGCAGCACCAGCTGGGAATCCTGTTCCAGCAGGTCGCCGAACATGGCCGGGTCGATCAGGGTGGCGGCGTAGGCCAGGAACATGGGCACGAAGGCGAAGGCGAAGTAGAGGCTGCCGCCCAGCACCGAGCCGCGGATCGCGGTCTTCTCGTTCTTGGCCGAGGTGATGCGCTGGAACACGTCCTGCTGGGGAATGGAGCCCAGCATCATGGTCATCCAGGCGCCGATGAAGGGCACCCACACCTCCAGCCCGCCCTTGGGGAAGAAGTCCAGCTTGCCCGCCGCCGCCGCGTGGCCGACCACGGCGCCGACGCCGCCGGTGAGGCCGGAGATGACGTAGCCGATGTAGAGCATGCCGCCCATGATCACGGTGATCTGCACGAAGTCCAGGATGGCCACGGAGAACATGCCGCCGAAGGTGGTGTAGGTCAGCACGATGAGGGCGCCCAGGATCATGCCCGCCTCCTGGGACACGGCGCCGCCGGTGACAACGAAGAAGACCAGGCCCAGGGCCTTGATCTGGGCCGAGACCCAGCCCAGGTAGGAGACCACGACGCAGAGGGTGGTGAGCACCTCGACGGTACGGTTGTAGCGCAGCCGGTAGTAGTCGCCGATGGTCAGCAGGTTCATCCGGTACAGCTTGCTGGCGAAGAAGAGGCCGGCCAGGATGAGGCAGAGGGAGGCGCCGAAGGGGTCGGCGACGACGCCGCCCAGGCCTTCCTTGACGAAGGTGGCGGAGACCCCGAGCACGGCCTCGGCGCCGAACCAGGTGGCGAAGACCGTGGCGGTGACCACCGGCAGGGGCAGGCTGCGGCCGGCGACGGCGAAATCCTTGGCGCTATGGACCCGGGTGGCAGCGAACAGGCCGATGCCGATGGAGACCAGGAGATAGAGGATGACGAAGGCCAGGAGCGTGGTCATGGTGGCGGAAATCCCGGGACGATGACGAGGCGGAAAAATTGAAAAACGCGCAAGTATAGCCGCATTTCCGCCCCGCGCCGGCAGGATTTAGGGCAAGCAAATCAGTGCCTTGGCGCACCATTTTGGGCCGCCGCCGATCAAGGCCCGGGAAAGGCCGCCCCCAGTGCCCCGCAGCCGGGCCGGGAAGCCCCTCCGGCGGGCCTCTCAGGCCCCGTGCCGGCGGGGGAAGACGGCACCGATGAGACGGGCCAGCAGGGCTGCCGTGCGCCCGCCTGCATCCCGGTCCGGGTTGAACTCCACCACCTCCAGGGCCAGCAGGGCCGGGTCCCCGGCCAGGCCGGCCAGGGCCGGCATCAGTTCGGTCTGGGACAGGCCCGCCGGTTCCGGGCTGCCCACCCCCGGCGCTTCCCGGGGATCGAAGACGTCCAGGTCCAGGCTGACGCCGTAGCCGCCGGGCGCCTGTCGCACCCGGGCCAGGGCTTCGCCGAAGACCGCCGGCAGGCCCCGCTGCCGCACCTCGTCAATGGTGAACACGCGCACCCCGAGGCGGTCGAGGAATTCCCGCTCCTCCGGCTCGTAGCTGCGCACCCCGATGAGGGCCACATGCCCGGGCAGCAGCTTGGGCCCGGGGCCGCCCACGGTCACCAGGCGCCGGTCGCCCTGGCCCAGCAGGCAGGCCAGGGGCATGCCGTGGAGGGCGCCGGAATGGGTGCTTTCGGGGGTGTGGCTGTCCAGATGGGCGTCGAGCCAGAGCAGGCCGACCGGTGCCGGGCTGGCGGCGCGGACGCCGCTCCAGGTACCGATGGCGCAGGAATGGTCGCCGCCCAGCACCACCGGGGTCTCGCCCCGCTCCCGGGCCTGGCGCACCGCCTCGGCCAGGCGCTGGCAGAGGTCGGCCACCTCGGCCACGCGGCCGCCCAGGGCCTGGCGCGGAAAGAGGGTTTCGCCCCAGCTGAGATCGGGGCGGCGCTGCAGGTCGTCGAAGGCGTGGGCCCGGTGCAGGGCGGTGGGGCCGGCGTGGCAGCCCGGGTCCTGGGCGCCGACGCCGCTGGCGGCACCGATGAGGCGGAGGGTGCGGTGCATGGCGGCGCAGGCGGCGGGCCCGGACTCAGCCCAGGCTGCGGAAGATTTCCAGGGCGAAGATGCCGGCGGCCAGCAGCAGGGCCAGGCGCAGCCAGCGCTCGTGGCGGGCCTGGGTGGCCTGGATGGCGGCCAGGGCCGCCTGGGTGGCGACGCCGGTTTCCGG
The DNA here is from genome assembly GCF_058809645.1 of Azospira sp. MPR-E4. Classification (NCBI taxonomy): domain Bacteria; kingdom Pseudomonadati; phylum Pseudomonadota; class Betaproteobacteria; order Rhodocyclales; family Rhodocyclaceae; genus Azospira; species Azospira sp. MPR-E4. Next base: position 54,110 of record NZ_JBXAST010000002.1, read on the forward strand.
CGCCCGGGCCTGGGCGGCCAGGGCCTGCTGGGCCAGGCGGGGAATCTGGGGCAGGCTGCGGGCCCAGTAGGGCGCCTCGTTCTTCAGGTTGCGCACGAAACCACGCCAGCCCATCTGGCTTTCCATCCACTTCTCGAGGAAGGGCTTGGCGGTCTTCCACAGGTCCAGGTCCGGGTCCAGCTGGCGGCCCAGGCCCTCGATGTTGAGCAGGGTCTTCTGCAGCATCACCAGCTGGGGCTGGATTTCCACATTGAAGCGGCGGCTGGTCTGGAACAGGCGCAAGAGCAGCTTGCCGAAGGAAATGTCCTTCAGGGGGCGGTCGAAGATGGGCTCGCAGACGGCGCGGATGGCCGCTTCCAGCTCGTCCACCCGGGTGTCGGCGGGGGCCCAGCCGGATTCGATGTGGGCCTCGGCCACCCGCTTGTAGTCGCGGCGGAAGAAGGCCAGGAAGTTCTGGGCCAGGTAGTTCTTGTCGTTGTCGTTGAGGGTGGCGACGATGCCGAAGTCCAGGGCGATGTAGCGGCCATCGGCATGGACGAAGATGTTGCCCGGGTGCATGTCGGCGTGGAAGAAGCCGTCGCGGAAGACCTGGGTGAAGAAGATCTCCACCCCGGCCCGGGACAGGGCCTTCAAGTCGGTGCCCTGGGCCTGCAGGCGCTGGGTCTGGCTGATGGGGATGCCGTGCATGCGCTCCATGACCATCACCGACGGGGTGCAGTAGTCCCAATGCACCTCGGGCACCAGCAGCAGGGGGGAATTCTCGAAATTGCGGCGCAGCTGGGAGCAGTTGGCGGCTTCCCGCATCAGGTCCAGCTCGTCGTAGAGGTGCTTGGCGAACTCGGCCACCACCTCCCGGGGCTTCAGGCGCTTGCCGTCGGCCCACAGCTTTTCGGTGAGGCCGGCCAGGGTGTCCATGAGGGCCAGGTCGTGGCCGATGACCGGCTTCATGCCGGGGCGCAGCACCTTCACCGCCACTTCGCGGCCGTCGTGCAGGCGGGCGAAATGGACCTGGGCGACGGAGGCGGAGGCCACCGGGGTCGGGTCGAACTCGGCGAAGATTTCCGCCAGGGGCTTGCCGTAGGCCGCCTCCACCTGGGCGATGGCCTGTGCCGAGGGGAAGGGCGGCACCTGGTCCTGCAGCTTGGCCAATTCCTCCGCCAGGTCCGGCGGCAGCAGGTCGCGGCGGGTGGACAGCACCTGGCCGAACTTGACGAAGATGGGGCCCAGGGCTTCCAGGGCCAGGCGCAGGCGCTCGGCCTCGGAGCGGCGGTCCAGGTCGCGCCAGAAGAAGAGGGCGCGGGAAAGCCGGGAGAGGCCCCGGGCGCGGCCGGTGGGCTCGTGTTCCAGCACCATCTGGTCGAGGCCGTAACGGATGGCGACGGTGGCGATCTTGGCGAGGCGCAGCAGGCGCATGGTCAGTCGGGAAGAGGCGGGGGAGGGAGCCGCCGAGAATACCAGAATCCAGACCGGCCCGCGGCGCCGGGCAGGTATAATCGGCCCTTTCAAGCTTTTGGCACCGCCCGATTTCCCTATGAGTCAAGATATCAAGGCCCACCTGGCCGACCTGCTGCAGACCGCCCTGAAGAGCGTGGCCCCCGATCACGCCGCCACACCCATCGCCCTGGAACGCCCGAAACAGGAGTCCCACGGCGACTTCGCCGCCAACGTGGCAATGCAGCTGGCCCGGGAACTGAAAAAGAACCCGCGGGAAATCGCCCAGCAGCTGGTCAATGAGCTGCCGCCCTCCGCCTGGGTGGAAAAGGTGGACATCGCCGGCGCTGGCTTCATCAACTTCACCCTCAAGGCTGCCGCCAAGACCGCCGTGGTCCAGGCCGTGCTGGCCAAGGCCGGTGAATACGGCCGCAGCAATGCCGGCGGCAAGCAGAAGGTGCAGGTGGAATTCGTCTCCGCCAACCCCACCGGCCCCCTCCACGTCGGCCATGGCCGCGGCGCCGCCTATGGCGCCTCCCTCTCCAGCCTGCTGGCCTTCGTCGGCTGGGATGTGACCCGGGAGTACTACGTCAATGACGCCGGCCGGCAGATGGACATCCTCGGTCTCTCCACCTGGCTGCGCTACCTCGGCCTCTACGACATCAACGTCCCCTTCCCGCCCAACGGCTACCAGGGCGACTACGTGCGCGACATGGCCCGCCAGATCAAGGAAGCCCACGGCAACAAGTACCTGCGCCCGGCGGCGGACATCCTGGCCGGCGCTCCCGACGTGGAAGCGGACAAGGAGGGCCACCTGGACGCCCTCATCGCCAACGCCAAGAATCTGCTCGGCCCGGACTGGAGCTACATCCACCAGCACGCCCTGTCCGAGCAGCTGGCGGATGGCAAGGACGACCTGGAAGAGTTCGGCGTGCACTTCGACGTCTGGTTCTCCGAAAAGTCCCTCTTCGATACCGGTCTGGTGGCCAAGTGCGTGGAGAAGCTGGAAGCTGCCGGCCACCTCTACGTGCAGAACGGCGCCAAGTGGTTCCGTTCCACCGCCTTCGGCGATGAGAAGGACCGGGTGGTGCAGCGTGAAAACGGCCTGTTCACCTACTTCGCCTCCGACATCGCCTACCACCTGAACAAGTTCGACCGGGGCTTCGACAAGGTCATCAACATCTGGGGCGCCGACCACCACGGCTACATCCCCCGGGTGAAGGGCGCCCTGCAGGCCCTGGACCAGGATGAAGCCAAGCTGCACGTGGCCCTGGTGCAGTTCGCCGTGCTCTACCGCAACGGCGAGAAGGCCGCCATGTCCACCCGCTCCGGCGAGTTCGTCACCCTGCGCCAGCTGCGCGGCGAAGTGGGCAACGACGCCTGCCGCTTCTTCTACGTGCTGCGCAAGTCCGACCAGCATCTGGACTTCGACCTGGACCTGGCCAAGAGCCAGACCAACGAGAACCCGGTCTACTACATCCAGTACGCCCACGCCCGGGTCTGCTCCGTGGTCAAGCAGTGGGGCGATGCCGGCGGCAATGAGGCCGAGCTGGCCGGTGCCGACCTCTCCCTGCTGACCCACCCGCGGGAACTGGCCGTGGCCGCCCGCCTGGCCGCCTTCCCCGAAGTCGTCGCCAATGCCGCCGAAGACCTGGCGCCGCACCAGGTGGCCTTCTACCTGAAGGACCTGGCCGCCGACTTCCACAGTTATTACAATGCCGAACGCATGCTGGTGGACGACGCCGCCCTGGCCCGTTCCCGCGTCGCCCTGGCCGCCGCCGTGCGCCAGGTGATCCGTAACGGCATGGCCCTGCTGGGTGTTTCCTGCCCGGCCTCCATGTAAGCCAACCCCGCCCCCATACGTTGAGCAGAGAACCATGAGTCGTGACATGAAACCCCGCAAGGCCCCCGCCAGGAAAAAGTCCGGCGGCGGCACCCTGATCGGCATCTTTATCGGCCTCATCCTGGGGGTGGTGGCGGCCCTGGGCGTCGCCTGGTACATCAACAAGGCGCCGATGCCCTTTGTGAACAAGACCCAGAACGGCGCCCCCATGCCGCCGGAGGCCCTGCCCAAGCCGGGCGAGAAGGCGGCGGACAAGGCAGCACCGGCCCAGGCCCCCGCCCCGGCGGCCCTGCCCGGCAAGCCCGGCGACCCGGTGCCGGAAAAGCCCCGTTTCGACTTCTACAAGATTCTGCCCGGCAACGCCGACGCTGTTCCCGCCCCGGAAGCCAAGCCCGACGCCAAGACGGCCAAGGATGGCAAGGACGGGAAGGAGGCCAAGGACGCCAAGGACGCCAAGGACGGCGCCGCCGCCAAGGAACCCGTGTTCCTCCAGGCCGGCTCCTTCCAGAAGCCGGGCGACGCGGACAATCAGAAGGCCAGTCTGGCCATGTTGGGGGTGGAAGCCACCGTGCAGCAAGTGATGGTGGGCGACAAGGTGTGGTACCGGGTGCGCCTGGGGCCGTACACCAAGATCGATGAAGTGAACAAGGTGCGCGCCGAGCTGGCCAAGGCCGGCGTCGAAGCCAATATCGTCAAGAACAAGGACTGAAGGAAACCCCCATGACCCAGACCTCCGCTTCCCTGTATTCCCGCCTGCGCCGCTGGCTGGCGCCCCTGGCCCTGCTGGCTGCCGCTGCTTTGCAGCCGGCCGTTGCCCAGCAGCAGCCCCAGTTCCAGGCGATCAACCCGCCCATCGCCACCGACAGCGGCACCAAGATCGAAGTGATCGAATTCTTCTCCTACGGCTGCCCCCACTGCGCCGACTTCAACCCCCTGATCCACGCCTGGGCCTCCCGCCTGGGTCCGGACGTGGCCTTCAAGAAGGTGCCCATCACCTTCGGCCGCCCCGCCTGGAACAACGTGGCCAAGCTGTACTACGCCCTGGAAACCACCGGCGACCTGGCCAAGCTGGACGAAGCCGTGTTCAAGGCTATCCACGACCAGCGCGTCAATCTGTTCGACCCCCGCACCGCCGAGGAGTGGGTGGGCAAGCAGGGCGCCGACGGCAAGAAGTTTGCCGAGGCCTTTGCCTCCTTCGGCGTGAACAGCAAGATGAGCCGGGCCGACCAGATCGCCCGGGCCTACAAGGTGGATGGCGTGCCCATGGTGGTGGTGGACGGCCGCTACGTGGTCAAGGGCGAAGCCTTCAAGGACGTGCTGCGCAACGCCGACCTGCTGATCGAGAACATCCGCGCCGAGCGGGCCGGCAAGAAGAAGTAAGCCCCGCCGGCAGACCCACACCATCGCCCGGACGGCCCCGCCCTCCGGGCGATTTCACATCCACCTGCGGAACATTCATGGCATCCCTCAAGGTCTTCATCACTGGCGCCTCCAGCGGCATCGGCGCCGCCCTGGCCCGCCACTACGCCGAACAGGGCGCCACCCTTGGCCTGGCAGCCCGCCGGCAACAAGCACTGACGGACCTCCTGGCCGACCTGCCCGGCCGCCACGCCGCCTATGCCCTGGATGTGAGCGACGCCCCAGCCCTGGCCGCCGCCGCTGCCGACTTCACGGCTCGCCACGGCGCCCCGGACATCGTCATCGCCAACGCCGGCGTCTCCGTCGGCACCCTCAGCGAATGCCCGGAAGACCTGGCGGCCTTCCGCAAGGTGATGGACACCAACGTCTACGGCATGGCCGCCACCTTCGCCCCCTTCATCGGCCCCATGGCCGCCGCCGGCGGCGACAGGCGCCTGGTGGGCATCGCCTCCGTCGCCGGCATCCGGGGCCTGCCGGGGGCCGAAGCCTATTCGGCCTCCAAGGCCGCCGCCATCGCCTATCTGGAATCCCTGCGCCTGGAAATGGCGCCCAAGGGCATCAAGGTGGTGACCATCGCCCCGGGCTATATCGAAACCCCCATGACCGCCTTCAACCCCTATCCCATGCCCTTCCTGCTGCCGGCAGCGGAAGCGGCGCGGCGCTTCGCCCGGGCGGTGGCGAAGGGCACCAGCTACACGGTCATTCCCTGGCAGATGGGGGTGGTGGCGAAGGTCCTGCGGCTCCTGCCCAACTGGCTCTACGACCGCTTGTTCACCCAGGCCCCGCGCAAGCCCCGGGGCCTGCTGGACTGATGGGAAACCAAGGTCTCGTTTACTTCGGTTCGATCTGTCGCAGGTAGAGTCCTACCGAGAGCTGGGCGCCGAGCCAGCCGAGGAGGGCGCCGACGCCGAGCAGCAGCAGGGAGTGGTCGAGGCCCAGGCCGTGCAGGCGGAAGGCGGTGGCGTAGAGGCTGGCCAGCTGGCTGACCGGCCCGGAGAGGACGGCCACGGCGGCGCTGACCAGGAGCATGGCGATGAGACCGCCGAGGATGCCCTGGAGGGCGCCGAAGTAGTAGTAGGGGCGGCGGATGAAACCGTCGGTGGCGCCGATCAGCTTGGCCACTTCGATTTCGTCGGCCTGGGCCAGGATCTGCAGGCGGATGGTGTTGAAGGTGACGGCCACCAGGGCGGCGGCGAAGGCGGCGGCCAGCAGCAGCACGGCCAGCCGGCCGAGGCGCAGGAAGGCGTCGAAACGCTTGATCCAGGCCGAATCCAGCTGTACGTGGGCGACCTTGGGCCAGGCCGAGAGGGTCTTGGCCAGGGCTTCCAGCTGTTCCGGTGCGGCGTTGCGCGGTTCCACGATGAAGGCGTCGGGCAGGGGGTTGCGCGGTAGGCTGGCCACCAGTTCGGCCATGCCGGCGGTGCCCTGGAGTCGCTTCAGGGCGTCTTCCCGGGGCACGAAGACAATGCTGCCGGAGACCTCCTGGCGCAGGCGGGATTCCATCTCCGTGGCCTCCTTGCGGCTGGCCTCGGGGCTGAGGAAGACGCTGATCTGCTGGGTGCTGGCGACGCCGGCGGCGGCCTGGCGCAGGTTGTCCAGGACCACCACGCCGGCGGCGGGCAGGGTCAGGGCGATGCCGATCACCAGCAGGGACAGCACGGTGTTGAGGGGCGAGGCGGCAAGCCGCTGCCAGGCGCCCTGGAGGGCCGACAGGTGTTGGGTGAGCCAGGCATTCATGCTTGTCCTTCCGGGCGTTCGCCGGGGGCCCGCACCTGGCCGTGTTCGACCCACAGGACCCGGGGATTCAGGTGGCGCACCCATTGGGTGTCGTGGGTGGCGAGGATGACGGTGACGCCGACCTGGTGGAAGGCCTTGAACAGCTCCATCACTTCGCCGGCGGAATCCGTGTCCAGGTTGGCCGTGGGCTCGTCGGCGAGGAGGATGGCGGGCCGGTTAACCACCGCTCGGGCGATGGCCAGCCGTTGCTGTTCGCCGCCGGAGAGGGCGATGGGGTTGGCTTTCTCCCGTTCCAGCAGGCCCACCTTGTCCAGGGCCGCCCGGGCCCGTTTGCCGGCTTCCTTGGGGGAGAGGCCGACGATGGCCAGGGGCAGCAGCACGTTGTCGAGCACGGTGCGGTCGAAGAGCAGCTTCTGGTCCTGGAAGACCAGGCCGAAGTTGCGCCGCACGTAGGGAATGGCGCTCTTGCGCAGGGCTGCCAGGTTCTGCCCGTTCACCACCACGCTGCCCGAGGTGGGGCGCTCGATGGCGGCGGCCAGCTTGCACAGGGTGGTCTTGCCGGCGCCGGAGTGGCCGGTGATGAAGACCAGCTCCCCCGCGTCGATGTCGAAACTCACGCCCCGCAGGGCTTCGTAGCCGGTGGGGTAGCGCTTGTGTACCGCGGAGAAGGAGATCATGACGGTCCTGAGCTTACTCGCCGAAGAGGGCGTCCACGAAGTCCCGGGCGACGAAGGGGCGCAGGTCGTCGATGCCTTCGCCGACGCCGATGAAGCGCACCGGCTTGGGACACTGGCGGGCGATGGCGGCGATGACGCCGCCCTTGGCGGTGCCGTCCAGCTTGGTCAGCACCAGGCCGGTGACGTTGATGGACTTGTCGAAGGCCTTCACCTGGGCCAGGGCGTTCTGGCCGATGTTGGCATCCAGCACCAGCATCACCTCGTGGGGGCCGGTGGGGTCGGCCTTCTGGATCACCCGGCGCACCTTGGCGATCTCTTCCATGAGGTGCAGCTGGGTGGGCAGGCGGCCGGCGGTGTCAGCCAGCACCACGTCGATGCCCCGGGCCTTGGCGGCGGCGATGGCATCGAAGACCACGGCCGCCGGGTCGCCGGATTCCTGGGCGATGACCGTGACGTTGTTGCGCTCGCCCCAGGTCATCAGCTGTTCCCGGGCAGCGGCGCGGAAGGTGTCGCCGGCGGCCAGCAGCACGCTCTTGCCCTGGCCCTGGAAGTACTTGGCCAGCTTGCCGATGGAGGTGGTCTTGCCGGCGCCGTTGACCCCGGCAATCATGATGACGAAGGGCTTGTGGCTATCCACCTGCAGGGGCGCTTCCAGGGGCGCCAGCATCTGGGCCAGGGTGTCGGCCAGGGCCTGCTGGATGGCGGCGGCGCCTTCCAGCTTGTCCTGCTTGGCGCGGCGCTTCAGTTCGTCGAGCAGGTGCATGGTGGCGTCCATGCCCACGTCGCTGGTCAGCAACAGGGTCTCCAGTTCTTCCAGCAGTTCGTCGTCCACCTTGCCTCGGGCAAAGACGGACTTGAGCTTGCCGCCAAGCTGGGAGCGGGTGCGGGAGAGGCCGGCGAAAAGGCGCTCGCGCCAGGAGAGCGGCTTGTCCAGGGGCTCCGGCACCGGCGCCACGGCGGCTGCGGTGGCGGGCGTGGCGTCCTGGTCTTTGTCGGATTTTTTCAAGAAACCAAACATGCGGGGTTCCGTTCTAAGTTCGTTCCCGGGCTGTCAGGGCTGACAGGGGGAGGGCGGCTCGGTAAGATGCGCCGCAGGAAAATCCGAATTTTAGCCCAAGCGTCCCCCGAGGACGTTGCCGAATTCGCCCGTTCATGGCCCTGCGGGGCATTTCATTTCGGAAGCGAACCATGATCCCCAGAAAATCGAGACTCCTGGCCCTGCTGCTGGGCCTGCTCCCCATTGGCGCAGTCCTGGCCAATCCCTATGAAACCACCCTGAAGAACGGCCTCAAGGTCATCGTCAAGGAAGACCGGCGTGCGCCCACGGCGGTGCACATGGTCTGGTACAAGGTGGGCAGCATGGACGAGGTGGACGGCACCTCCGGCGTCGCCCATGCCCTGGAGCACATGATGTTCAAGGGCACGCCCAAGGTCGGCCCGGGCGAGTTCAACAAGCGGGTGGCGGCTGCCGGTGGCCGCGACAACGCCTTCACCAACTACGACTACACCGCCTACTTCCAGCAGATTCCCAAGCAGAAGCTGCCCGAGATGATGGCCCTGGAGGCGGACCGCATGGGCCACCTGACCCTGGACCCGAAGGAATTCGCCAAGGAAATCCAGGTGATCATGGAAGAGCGGCGCATGCGCACCGACGACAATCCCCAGTCCCTGCTGTTCGAAGCCCTCAATGCCGTGGCCTACTCGGCCCATCCCTACCGCCGGCCGGTGATCGGCTGGATGGCGGACCTGGAGCAGATGACCGCCGCCGACCTGCGCCACTGGTACCAGCAGTGGTACGTGCCCAACAACGCCACCCTGGTGGTGGTGGGCGATGTGGACCACGAGGCCGTCTTCCGCCTGGCGGAAAAGACCTACGGCCAGCTCAAGCCCCGCGCCCTGCCGGCGCGCAAGCCCATTGCCGAGGCGCCCCAGAAGGGCAGTCGCCGCGTTACCGTGAAGGGCCCGGCGGAACTGCCCCAGGTGCTGCTGGCCTGGAAGGCGCCGACCCTGCGCGACGTGAACAAGGACAGCGACCCCTACGCCCTGGAAATGCTCGGTGCCGTGCTGGACGGCCACGACGGCGCCCGCCTCACCCAGCACCTGGTGAAGGACCAGCGTCTAGCCCAGTCCGTGGGCTCGGGTTACGACAACAGCAGCCGCGGCCCCTCCCTCTTCCTCATGCTGGGCACGCCCGCCGAGGGCCATACCCCGGCCGAGCTGGAGGCCGCCCTCAAGGCCGAAGTGGCGCGCATTGCCGCCGACGGCGTCAGCGAGGAAGAACTGAAGCGGGCCCGCGCCCAGCTGGTGGCGAGCCAGGTGTACAAGCGGGACTCCATGTTCGCCCAGGCCATGGAGATCGGTCAGATGGAAATCGTCGGCCTCTCCTACAAGTCCGTGGAGCGCATGATCGAAAAGCTCCAGGCCGTCACCGCCGCCGACGTGCAGCGGGTGGCCAAGCAGTATTTCAACGACGACAGCCTCACCGTGGGCCTGCTGGAACCCCAGCCCCTGGCCGATGCTCCCCGCCGCCGCGCCCCCGCCGGCGTGCGCCACTGATCGAGGAGACCATGATGCGACTGCCTAATTTCCTGCTCTTTGCCGCCGCCCTGCTGGGCTCTGCCGCCCAGGCCGGGGTCACCATCGAGCACTGGGTCGCCCCCTCCGGCGCCCGGGTCTATTTCGTCGAAAACCATGCCCTGCCCATCGTGGACGTGCAGGTGGACTTTGCCGCCGGCAGCTCCCGGGACCCGGCCGGCAAGTCGGGCCTGGCCGGCTTCACCCACGGCCTGCTCGACGGCGGTGCCGGCGACCTGGACGAGACCGCCATTTCCAACCGCCTGGCCGACCTGGGCGCCAACCTGGGCGGCGGTGCCGACCAGGACCGGGCCAGCCTGAGCCTGCGCACCCTGGCGGCCCGGGAAACCCGGGATGGCGCCCTGGAGATCATGCGCCTGGTGCTGCAGCAGCCCCGCTTCCCCGAGGCGGTGCTGCAGCGGGAGCAGGTGCGCGCCGTGGCCGGTCTGCGGGACGCCCTGACCAAGCCTGAAGTGCTGGCCAGCCGGGCCTTCTGGCAGGCCCTCTACCCGGACCATCCCTATGGCCGGGTATCCACCCCCGAGTCCCTGGAAAGCCTGACCCGGGCCGATGTGGAGTCCTTCTGGCGCGCCAACTACAACGCCGCCAAGGCCAGCGTCACCCTGGTGGGCGACCTCTCCCGCAGCGAGGCCGAGGCCATTGCCGAGAAGCTGACGGCCGGTCTACCCGCCGGTGGTCCGGCTGCCCCCATCCCGGCGGCCAGCCTGCCCCAGGGGCGGGTGGTGTCAGTGCCCCATCCGGCCACCCAGTCCCATCTCCTGCTCGGCCTGCCCGCCATTCCCCGGGGCGATCCGGACTTCTACGCCCTGCAGGTGGGCAACTACGTCCTTGGCGGCGGCGGCTTTGTTTCCCGCCTGCTCAAGGAAGTACGCGATGCCCGGGGCTACGCCTACAGCACCTACAGCTATTTCGCCCCCATGGTGGCCCGGGGTCCCTTCCAGATCGGCCTGCAGACCAAGCGGGCCCAGGCCGGCGATGCCCTCAAAGTGGTCAATGAGGTGCTGCAGGACTTCCTCGCCAAGGGCGTCACCGAGAAGGAGCTGAAGGCGGCCAAGGACAACATGGTCGGCAGCTTCCCCCTGCGCCTGGACAGCAACCGCAAGCTGCTCGACAACGTGGCGGTGATCGGCTTCTACGGCCTGCCCCTGGACTACCTGGATACTTACGCCGCCAAGGTGGAGAAGGTCAGCGCCGCCGACATCAAGGCCGCCTTCCAGCGCCACGTGCTGCCCCAGCACCTGGTGACGGTCAAGGTGGCTGCCGACTGATGGCCCGCCCCGGACCGCAGCCGGCCGGCCGGGCCGGCGCCGCCCGGGCCCGGGCGGGCAACAACGTGGTGCGCATCATCGGCGGCGAGTGGCGCCGCCGGGTGCTCTCCTTCCCCGACGGCGAAGGCCTGCGGCCGACGCCGGACCGGGTGCGGGAAACCCTCTTCAACTGGCTGGGCCAGGACCTGACGGGCTGGAACTGCCTGGATCTCTTTGCCGGCAGCGGCGCCCTGGGTTTCGAGGCGGCCTCCCGCGGAGCCGCCCGCTCCGTCCTGGTGGAGCGCTCGCCCAAGGCCTTTGCCGCCCTGAAAGACAACGCCGCCCTGCTGCAAGGGGAAAATTTGCAGATAATCCGGGAAGATGCGCTAAAATTCGTCGCCTCTACGGAGCTGCGTTTCGATCTGGTGTTCCTCGATCCGCCCTACCATCTCGGTTGGCTGGAAAAACTGGAACCCCTCCTGTCCCGGGTGCTGAAGGAAGACGGCGTGATTTACGCCGAAGCGGAAAAGCCCCTGGAAAGCCTGGGCGACTGGGCCACAGTGAAGCGCGGCAAGGCCGGGCAGGTCTTCTACCACCTTATGGCGCGGAACAATGCCGATGCTGAATAACCGACTGGCGATCTACCCGGGAACCTTCGACCCCCTGACCAAGGGGCACGAGGATCTGGTCCGGCGTGCCTCCAGCCTGTTCGACCGGGTCATCGTGGCCGTGGCCGACAGCCCGAACAAACGCCCGTTCTTCGGCCTGGAAGACCGGGTCGCCATGGCCCAGGAAATCCTGGCGCCCTATGGCAACGTGGAAGTGAAAGGTTTTTCCTGCCTGCTGATGGATTTCCTCCACCAGCAAGGCGCCAAGGTCATCATCCGCGGTTTGCGGGCGGTGTCCGACTTTGAATACGAATTCCAGATGGCGGGGATGAACCGTAATCTGTATCCCGAGGTCGAAACAGTATTCCTGACGCCTGGGGAGCAGTACATGTTCATTTCCGCCACCATGGTGCGCGAGATCGCCCGGTTGGGGGGGGATGTCAGCAAGTTCGTCCAGCCGGTCGTGGAGAAGCGGCTGGCGGCGAAAAAAGTCTCCGAACTATCTTGAATGAAGGAAAGCAGCTATGGCTTTGATGATTACCGACGAATGCATCAACTGTGACGTGTGCGAGCCGGAGTGCCCCAACGAGGCCATCTCCCAGGGCGAAGAGATCTATCAGATCGACCCCAGCAAGTGCACCGAGTGCGTCGGCCACTACGACACCCCCCAGTGCGTTGAAGTGTGCCCGGTGGATTGCATCCCCAAGAACCCGGACGTGGTCGAAAGCGAAGACCAGCTGTGGAGCAAGTACGAGAAGCTGACCGGCAACAAGCGCGCCTGAGCCTTCTCCGGGCCGGCAACGGCCCCAATAAAAAAGCCACGGCATGCCGTGGCTTTTTTATTGTCCGCACGGCGTGCGTCAGGCGGCGGCCTGGAGGCTTTCCCCCTGGGGGTGCAGCAGGGCCTGGAGATCGTTGCCGAGGATCTGCAGGGTGTCGATCTGGGCCAGCAGGGCAGCTTCCATGTGGTTCAGTTCGCCGATGCGGTCTTCCAGGGTGTCGGTGGCCTGGTGGATGCGCTTGATGCTTTCCAGGCGGCGCTTCAGCTGGATCTGGTGTTCCCGCACCTGGGTCTCCATGGGGGCCATGACTGCCTTCAGCCAGATTTCCACGTCCCGGTTGGCGTGCTCGAAGGCGCGGCGCACCTGCACCGCCACTTCCTCGAAGAACTTCTGGGTGACGTTGCCCTTCTCGTGGGTCAGCAGCTGGAACATGGTGTTGAGGTGGGTGTTGCACCACTGCTCCAGACGCTCCAGCTCCTTCTCGTAGCGCAGCAGGTTGAACTGGGTCGGCGAACCCAGCTTGAGCCCGTGCTCGACGCTGAACTTCTTGTAGATGGCCTCCATCATGGAGAGGATTTCGCCGATCTCCTTGCCGGACTTCTGCACGTTCTCCTTGGAGGTGCGGAAGAAGCGGTCCATGGCCTCGGACAGGCCCCGGGAGAAGGTGGCGGCCTGCATGGCGTCCCGGGTCTCGTGGGTGAGGCTGCGCAGGGCGTCCAGGCCCAGATGGGCGAAGAGGTTGTTGGTCAGGGTGGAGAAGACGCTGCGCACGGCGTAGTAGCGCTGCAGGCCCGATTCGAACTCTTCCTTCTCGGTCTTGATCTTGGCCATCATGTATTCCACGACGCCCTTGTTCTTGCCCTTCAGCTCGGTCAGTTCGGTCAGCTGTTCCTTCAGGCCCCGCATGCGGGAATCCAGCAGGGCGCGCATGCGGGCGTGCAGTTCGCCGAACTCGGCCTCGGTGTTGTCGCGCACGATGTCCTGCTTGGCCGGGATCAGCTCCTCGGAGAGGGCCCGTTCCAGTTCCGGCAGGCGGGAGCGCTGCAGCAGGGCGTCGTCACCGTTGATCTTGGCCACCAGGGCCTTCTGGGCGGAGACGGGGAACACCTGCTCCTGGGGCAGGCCCAGGATGGAGGCGCAGCTGTCGGCCTGGCGGGCAATTTCGGCCTGGATCTCCGCCTCACTCTTGAGCTCGTCCCAGAGGCCGTCGATCTTGTTGAGCACCGCCAGGCGGCCCCGCTTGCGGTTGCCGCCGGCGCCGATGTTGTCCTTCCAGATGGCCAGGTCGGACTGGGTGACGCCGGTGTCGGCGGCCAGGATGAAGAGCACGGCGTGGGCGTTGGGCAGCAGGGACAGGGTCAGTTCCGGCTCGGCGCCGATGGCATTGAGGCCCGGGGTGTCCAGGATCACCAGGCCCTGTTGCAGCAGGGGGTGGGGGAAGTTGATGACGGCATGGCGCCAGCGGGGGATTTCCACCAGGCCGTCCTCGCCGATGCGGTAGGTGGCGGCCTCGTCGTCGCCGACGGGAAAGCCCAGCTTCTCCGCCGTGTCCTTGTCCACCCGCACCACTTCGCTGACGTGGCGCAGGGTGTCCTGCATGGCTTCAGGGGAGTCCACGTTGAGGGGCACGGTCTCCCACTCGTTGGGGAAGCGCTTGTATTCGGAAATGCCGGCATTGGTGGCCCGGGTGTGGATGGGCAGCAGCTCGATGCAGGAGGGCTTGTCGGCATCGAACAGCAGTTCCGTCGGGCACATGGTGGTGCGGCCGGCGGAAGAGGGCAGCATGCGGTTGCCGTAGTCGGCGAAGAAGATGGCGTTGATCAGTTCCGACTTGCCCCGGGAGAACTCGGCGACGAAAGCCACGTTGAGGCGGTCTTCCTTGAGGCGCTCGAGCAGCTGGGTCAGGCGCAGGTCGCTCTGGGCATCGCCCAGTTCGTTGTCCGCCAGCCAGACGCGGAAGTGCTCGATGCACTCCGACAGCTGCGTCCGCCATTGGCTGTAGGCGGCGAAGTTCTGGGCAAGGGTATTCGGCATGGCGACACCGGCGACAAAAAGGGAGAGGCTACTCTACCCCACAATGCCAAATGGAATCAACGCGCTGGCGCCGCTTGTGCCAGCACTGGTTGAAATGGGGCGACGGACGGTCGCCGGGGTCGTCAGCGCTGGCAGCGGGGGCAGTAGAAAGTGCTGCGTCCGCCCTGGGTGATGCGGCGGATGGGGCCGCCGCATACCTGGCAGGGCTCTCCTTCCCGGTCGTAGACGGCGACGATGAGCTGGAAGCTGCCGGCGCCGCCGTCGCTATGCACGTAGTCGCGCACGCTGCTGCCGCCGGCGGCGATGGATTCCGCCAGCACCTCCCGCACCGTGGCCGCCAGTCTGTCGCAGCGCTGGCGGCTGAGGCGGCAGGCCGGCGTCAGGGGCGAAATGCGGGACCGGAAGAGGCTTTCCGCCGCATAGATGTTGCCGACGCCGACGATGCTGTGGGCGTCCATCAGCACCTGCTTGATGGGGGCCTGGCGCCGCCGCAGGGCCTGGTGCAGCCAGGCGCCGTCGAAGGCGTCGCTAAGCGGCTCGACGCCCAGGGGCGCCAGCAGGGGGTGGTCGAGGACAACGGGGCCGTCCACCCACAGCAGGGTGCCGAAGCGACGCGGGTCTCGGTAGCGCAGGGTGCGGCCGGGAAAATGCAGGTCCACATGGTCGTGCTTGCCCGGCGGCGTGCCGGGCGGGACCAGGCGCAGGCTGCCGGACATGCCCAGGTGCAGGATGATCCAGCCGCCGCCCCCATCGCTCTCGAAGTCGAAGAGCAGGTACTTGCCGCGCCGCTCTACCCGCTTCAGGCAGCGGCCCACGGGGCGTTCGGCCAGGGCCGGCGACAGTTCGTGACGCAGGCGCGGAGCCCGCAGGCTGACGCCCTGCAGCACCTGGCCGGGCAGGTAGGGCAGGAGGCCGAGGCGGCTGACTTCGACTTCGGGGAGTTCGGGCATGGCGAAAAGTGGATCAATGAGCGGATGTATGGATTGGTAAAGTGTTGCGAGCGGATGTAAGCGGCACGGCCGCCCGCTTGTGGCGCCCTGGAAAACTGCCTAACATGCGGCACTAATCTTAAGCGAAAGCTTCTAACGCGGTCTCCTCCCCGGTGACTGACACTGCCATGAAAATGATCCCCCTCGCTGTCCTGGTCGCCGCCCTGGCCGCCAATGGTGTCCTTGCCGCCGATGCCGCCCCCGCCCCCGTGGCCAAATCCCGGGCGGCCAAGGCCGAGCGGGCGCCCCGGGCTCCGGCGGCCGTGCCCACCTCTGCCGCCGAGCTTCCGGCCGGCCAGGTGGCGTACCAGGTGCTGCTGGCGGAAATCGCCCTGCGCCGGGGCTACGGCGACCTGGCCCTGTCCGTGTACGCGGAACTGGCCCTGCGCAGCCGGGACCCCCAGGTGCTGGCCCGGGCCATCGAGGTGGCGGGCTTTGCCCGGCGCATGGACCTGGCCCATGAACTGGCCCAGCTGTGGGTGGAAACGGAACCCGAGTCGGTGACGGCCCGCCAGACCCTGGTGGGGGTGCTGATCGTCCTCAACCGCCTGGACGACCTGGTGCCCCACCTGGGCAAGCTGCTGGAGCAGGACAAGGACAACCTGGGCGACAACCTCAGCCGCCTCAACCGCATGCTGGTCCGCCAGCCGGACAAGAGCGCCGTGCTGCGTCTGGTGCAGCGCGTCACCCAGCCCTACCAGGGCGTGGCCGAGGCCCACTTTGCCGTGGCTCAGGCTGCCCTGGCCGCGGGCGACCGCCCCCTGGCCCAGGAGTCGGTGCGCCGGGCCCAGGAGCTGCGTCCCGAATGGGAAATGCCGGTGCTGCTGGAGGCCCAGATCGTCTCCGCCGAAGCGCCGGCCAAGGTGGTGCCCCTGCTGGAGCGTTATCTGAGCCGCCATCCCAACGCCAAGGACGTGCGCCTGCACCTGGCCCGGGCCTATGTGGGCGACAAGCGCTTCAGCGATGCCAGCGCCGAGTTCCGCCGCCTGCTGCGGGACTTCCCCAACAGCGTCGAAGTGGTCTATCCGGTGGCCATCCTGGCTCTGCAGCAGAACGACCTGGACACCGCCGAGACCCAGCTCAAACACCTGCTGGAGCTGGAGTTCGGCGACCGCAACCTGGTCAATTACTACCTGGGCCAGGTCATGGAGGCGCGCAAGAACGAGGCGGCCGCCATCGACTACTACGGCCAGGTCGGCCTCAGCGAGCCCTTCCTTAATGCCCGCAACCGCCAGGCCATGCTGCTGGCCCGGGCCGGCAAGCTGGACGAGGCGCGGCAGGTGCTGCAGCAGACCGCCACCATGCATCCCACCGAGCGGGTTGCCCTGGGCCAGTCCGAAGCCCAGCTGCTGCGCGATGCCAAGCGTTACGCCGAGGCCCTGGAGGTGCTGGAACGCCTGCTCAAGAGCAATCCGGGCAATGCGGAGCTGCTCTACGACTCGGCCCTGGTGGCCGACCGTCTCGACAAGGTGGCCCTGGTGGAAGAGCGCCTGCGCCAGGTGATCGCCCTGCAGCCCGAGAATGCCCATGCCTACAACGCCCTGGGCTACACCTTCGCCGAGCGCAACATGCGCCTGGACGAAGCCCGGGAACTGGTGGCACGGGCCCTGGCCCTGCTGCCGGACGACGCCTTCATCATCGACAGCATGGGCTGGGTGCTCTATCGCCAGGGCGACCTGGCCGGCGCCCTGATGCAGCTGCAGAAGGCCTACGGCCTGCGCCAGGACCCGGAAATCGCCGCCCACATGGGCGAGGTGCTGTGGGGTCTGGGGCGCCAGGACGAGGCCCGCCGCGTGCTGCGCGAAGCCGCCAGGAAGGACCCGGACAACGAAGCCCTGGCCGCCGCGGTCAAGAAATTCCAGCCCTGATCCGTGGTCGCCGCATTTCTCCGTTTAGGCGCCGGAGCGCTCCTGGCCCTGCTCGCCGCCTGCAGCACCGTGCCGGAGCGCTATGCCGTGCCCGCCGTGGCGCGGGAAACCTTGCAGTCCTTCCAGATCGAGGGGCGTTTTTCCCTGCGCTACGAACAGGCCAGCTACTCCGGCAAGATCGCCTGGCGCCATGCCCCTGAAGGCGACGACATCTTCCTCATGAATCCCTTCGGCCAGGGCGCGGCGGAGATCAGCCGCCGTGCCGGCGTTGCCCGCCTGGTGACGGCCGACCAGAAGGAATTCCAGGCCGCCGATGCGGACCAGCTGGTGGCCGACGTGCTGGGCTATCCCCTGCCGGTGGCCGGCATGGGCGAATGGCTGCTGGCCCGTGCCGCCCCTGCAGGGGCGGCGGAGCGCGACGGTGCCGGCCGCCTGCTGCGCCTGCAGGAGGCCGGCTGGAGCATCGACTACGACTACGGCGACAACCCCAGTCCTCAGGCCCTGCCGGTGCGGCTGACGGCCCGCCGGGGCGAAGCCCTGGAGCTGAAGTTGCGCATCGACGACTGGAGCGCCCAATGAACCCGGCCTGGACCTGGGACAGCGCCTACCCGGCGCCGGCCAAGCTCAATCTCTTCCTGCATGTGGTGGGCCGCCGCGCCGACGGCTATCACCTGCTGCAGACCCTGTTCCGTTTCGTCGATTACGGCGACACCCTGCACTTCGCGCCCCGGGAGGACGGCCAGGTGCGCCTGCTCAATCCCCTGCCCGGGGTGCCGGAGGAGAGCGACCTGACCGTGCGGGCCGCCCGTCTCCTGCAGCAGGCGGCCAACTGCACCCGGGGGGCGGATATCCGCCTGGAGAAGCGGCTGCCCATGGGCGGCGGCCTAGGCGGCGGCAGTTCCGACGCCGCCACCGTGCTGCTGGCCCTCAACCACCTGTGGCAACTGGGCCTGTCCCGGGAACGGTTGCAGGCCCTGGGTCTGACCCTGGGGGCCGATGTGCCGGTCTTCATCTTCGGCCGCACCGCCTTCGCCGAGGGCGTGGGCGAGGCGCTGCAGGCCGTACCGGCGGCGCCGGCCTGGTATCTGGTGCTGCAGCCGCCGGTGGCGGTGCCCACCGTGGACATCTTCCGGGCTCCCGAGCTGAAGCGGGACACGCCGGCCATGGCGGCGGCCGATTGGCGGCCCGGCCTGGGCGGCAACGACCTGGAGCCGGTGGCCTGCGCCCGCTTTCCCGAGGTGGCGCGGCACCTGGCATGGCTGCAGCATTTCGGCCGGGCCCGCATGAGCGGCTCCGGGGCCTGCGTCTTTGCCGAATTCCCGGACCAGGCCGGGGCCGAGGCGGCCCTGGCCCAGCTGCCGCCCGACATGCGGGGCTGGGTGGCGCCCGGGCTGGACAGCCACCCCCTGTACGGACTGTTGCCCTAGGGTGGCCGGGTGGGTGGCGAAGTTTTTTGGCAAAAGATTTGCCCGCCCGAAATTTTTTGTGTAATATCCGCGCCTCGCTAGTCACGCAGCGCAACGCAGGTTGCGGGACAGGCACAGATTTCCAGTCGCTGGCGGCAGCAGTTCTGATGTCCGGCAGCGCCAAACCGGTTACTGGGGAGTCGCCAAGTTGGTTAAGGCACCGGATTTTGATTCCGGCATGCGAAGGTTCGAATCCTTCCTCCCCAGCCAATAATTCCGAGACAACGGGCAGGTACATACCTGCCCGTATTGCATTTCTGGGGGCGCCCCTATGGCTTTCAATAGCCTGATGGTCTTTACCGGCAACGCTAATCCCAAGTTGGCTGCCGACGTGGTTTCCCGCCTGGGCCGCCGTCCCCTGGGACGTGCCAGCGTAGGCCGCTTCTCCGACGGGGAAGTGAGTGTGGAAATCGAAGAGCACGTGCGTGGTCACGACGTCTTCATCCTGCAGTCCACCTGCGCCCCCTCCAACGATACCCTGATGGAACTGCTGGTGATGGTGGATGCGCTGAAGCGCGCCTCCGCCGGTCGCATCACCGCCGCCATTCCCTATTTCGGCTACGCCCGCCAGGATCGCCGTTCCCGTTCTTCCCGGGTGCCCATCGCCGCCAAGCTGGTGGCCGACCTGCTGACCGCCGCCGGTGTGGACCGGGTCCTCACCATGGACCTGCATGCCGAGCAGATCCAGGGCTTCTTCGATATCCCGGTGGATAACGTTTACGCCCTGCCGATCCTGCTGGAAGACATCCAGAAGCAGAACCACGAAAACCTGCTGGTGGTCTCCCCCGACCACGGCGGCGTGGTCCGCGCCCGTTCCCTGGCCAAGCGCCTGGAGTGCGACCTGGCCATCATCGACAAGCGTCGCCCCAAGGCCAACGTCTCCGAAGTGATGAACATCATTGGCGAAGTGGACGGCCGCACCTGCATCATCATGGACGACATCGTCGATACCGCCGGCACCCTGTGCAAGGCCGCCTCCGCCCTCAAGGCCAACGGCGCCCAGAAGGTGGTGGCCTACTGTACCCACCCGGTGCTGTCCGGCGCCGCCGTGGAGCGGGTCAATTCCTCCGACCTGGACGAACTGGTGGTGACCGACACCATTCCGCTGCGCGACGATGCCATGGCCTGTTCCCGCATCCGCCAGCTGTCCGTGGCCGAACTGCTGGCCGAGACCATCCGGCGCATCAGCAACGAGGACTCCGTGTCCTCCCTGTTCATCGAATAAGTTTTCTCAACCCCCCGGCTGGTCGCGGTCGGGGTCTTTACTTTGGAGTCATCATGATCTTTGAATTCAACGCCGATAAGCGCAACGACCAGGGCACCGGAGCGAGCCGCCGCCTGCGTCGTGCCGGCAAGGTCCCGGGCATCGTCTACGGTGGTACCGCTGCCCCCATCTCCATCGAGGTGGACCACAACGCCATCTACCTGGCTCTGCGCAAGGAAGCCTTCCACTCTTCCCTGATCAACCTGAACATCGACGGCAAGAAGGAATCCGTTCTGCTGCGCGACTACCAGGCTCACCCCTACAAGGCCATCGTGCTGCACGTGGACTTCCAGCGCGTCGATCCCAACCAGAAGCTGCACACCAAGGTGCCCCTGCACTTCGTGAACGCTGACATCGCTCCCGGCGTCAAGCTGGGCGGCGGCATCGTCTCCCACGTGCTGAACGAAGTGGAAGTGACCTGCCTGGCTGCCGACCTGCCCGAGTTCATCGAAGTGGACCTGAAGGACCTGGCTGCCGGCCACTCCATCCACATCGCCGACGTCAAGCTGCCCAAGGGCGTGGCTCTGGTGCAGCACGGCCAGGACAACCCCGTGGTCGCCACCATCATGACCGTGCGCGGCGCTGCCGCAGCCGAAGAAGCGGCTCCTGCTGCTTAATCTTCCGGTCTGACCGTGCAAGAAGCCGCCGCCGGGCTCAGCCCTCGCGGCGGCTTTATTTTTTGAGTCTTTCCAGTGAACGCTCCCCGTCTCATCGTTGGCCTGGGCAACCCCGGCGCGGAATACGAAGATACCCGGCACAATGCGGGCTTCTGGCTGGTGGACCGCCTGGCCCGGGACCTCAAGGTCAGCCTGGCGCCCCAGAGCAAGTTCCTCGGCCTGGCCGCCCGGGCCGGTGACACCTGGCTGCTGCAGCCCACCACCTTCATGAACCGTTCCGGCCATGCGGTGGCGGCCCTGGCCCGCTTCTACAAGATCGAACCGGAAGAGGTGCTGGTGGTGCATGACGAACTGGACCTGATGCCCGGTGCCATCCGCCTCAAGCAGGGCGGCGGCAACGGCGGCCACAACGGCCTCAAGGACATCCAGGCCCAGCTCGGCAGTCCCAATTTCTGGCGCCTGCGCCTGGGGATCGGCCACCCCCGCAGCCTCAACCTGAAGCAGGAAGTCGTCGATTTCGTCCTGCATCGCCCCCGGGCCGAGGAGCAGACGGAAATCGACAAGGCCATCGACCGCTGCCTGCTGGCCTGGCCCCGCATCGCCGCCGGCGATTTCGCCGCCGCCCAACAACAGTTACACGGCAAAACCGTTTAGCAAGGAAAACACCATGAGCTTGAAATGCGGCATCGTTGGTCTGCCCAACGTCGGCAAATCCACCCTCTTCAATGCCCTGACCAAGGCGGGCATCGAAGCGGCCAACTACCCCTTCTGCACCATCGAGCCCAATGTGGGCATCGTTGAAGTGCCCGATCCCCGCATGGCGGCCCTGGCCGAGATCGTCAAACCCCAGCGCATGCAGCCGGCCATCGTCGAGTTCGTGGACATTGCCGGCCTGGTGGCCGGCGCCTCCAAGGGCGAGGGCCTGGGCAACCAGTTCCTGGCCAACATCCGGGAAACCGATGCCATCGTGAACGTGGTGCGCTGTTTCGACGACCCCAATGTGGTGCACGTCTCCGGCAAGGTGGATCCCATCGCCGACATCGAGACCATCATCACCGAGCTGGCCCTGGCCGACCTGGCCGTGGTGGAGCGCACCATCGCCCGGGACGGCAAGAAGGCCAAGTCCGGCGACAAGGAAGCCCAGAAGCTGGTGGCTGTGCTGGAAAAGCTGCTGCCCCACCTCAACGAAGGCAAGCCCGCCCGCACCGCCGGCCTGTCCGACGACGACAAGCTCATCGTCAAGCCCCTCTGCCTGCTCACCGTGAAGCCCGCCATGTACGTGGGCAACGTCATGGAAGACGGCTTCGAGAACAATCCCCACCTGGACCGCCTGCGCGAACATGCCGCCAAGGAAGGCGCTCCCGTGGTGGCCGTGTGCGCCAAGATCGAGGAAGAACTGGCGGATCTGGAAGACGAGGACAAGCAGGCCTTCCTGGCCGACCTGGGTCTGGAGGAGCCGGGCCTCAACCGTCTCATCCGCGCCGGCTACGACCTGCTCGGCCTGCAGACCTACTTCACCGCCGGGGTCAAGGAAGTACGCGCCTGGACCATCCACAAGGGCGACACTGCCCCCCAGGCCGCCGGCGTCATCCACACCGACTTCGAGAAGGGCTTCATCCGGGCCCAGACCATCGCCTACGCCGACTTCATCGCCTTCAAGGGCGAGCAGGGCGCCAAGGAAGCCGGCAAGATGCGCTCCGAAGGCAAGGAATACGTGGTGCAGGACGGCGACGTGATGAACTTCCTGTTCAACGTCTGATTTTCTCCCGCCCCATGCCGGCCGGCCCCCTCGTCAGAGCGGGCCGGCTTTTTCTTGGTGCCGATCCGGTAAACTCCGGCCCATGACCCGCTCCCCTTCGGCCTATCGCGGCCGTTTTGCCCCCTCGCCCTCCGGCCCCCTGCATTTCGGTTCCCTGGTGGCTGCACTCGGCAGTTGCCTGGAGGCCCGTTGCCGCCAGGGCGAGTGGCTGGTGCGCATGGAGGACGTGGATGGGCCGCGCACGGTGCCGGGCGCGGCGGATGCCGTCCTACGCAGCCTGGAAGCCTACGGCTTCGTCTGGGACGGCCCGGTGCTGTGGCAGAGCCAGCGCCACGAGGCCTATGCCGCCGCCCTGGCCCGCCTGCAGGCGGCGGGGCAGGCCTATCCCTGCGCCTGTTCGCGCAAGGAGATCGCCGAGGGCCACGGCGGCCGCTCCATCGATGGCGCTCCCCGCTATGCCGGCACCTGCCGCGGCGGTTTGCTGCCCGGGCAGTCGCCCCGGGCCTGGCGCCTGCGTCTGCCGGACCGGGAGGTGAGCTTCGAGGACGGCCTGCTGGGCCGGGTGGGGCACAACCTGGAGCGGGACGTGGGGGACATCGTCCTGCTGCGGGCCGACGGCCAGTACGCCTACCAGCTGGCGGTGGTGGTGGACGATGCCTTCCAGGGCGTCACCCACGTGGTGCGCGGGGCCGACCTGCTGGATTCGACGCCGCGCCAGATCTGGCTGCAGCAGTGCCTGGGCGTGCCGACGCCGGCCTACGTGCATCTGCCCCTGGTCACCAATGCCCGGGGCGAGAAGCTGTCCAAGCAGACCCGGGCGCCGGCCCTGGACGATGGCCGGCCGGTGCCGGCCCTGGTGGATGCCCTGGAGTTCCTTGGCCAGCGGCCGCCTCCGGCCCTGCGCGCCGCCAGCCGGGACGAGGTCTGGGCCTGGGCGGTGGCCCACTGGAACCTGGCGCTGGTTCCCCGTTGCCGGGCCGTCAGCCTGGAATAGGGCTTGCCTGCTGGCTCCCAGGCCCTCAGTGCCTGGCGCCGTAGCCCGCCAGCCCGATCATCAGCCGCACCAGGGAATAGGCCAGGCGCCGCAGCCAGCGGGAATGCCAGGGAATGCGGCGCCAGCGTCCCGGCAGCAGCTCCCGTCCGCCCTCGGCCATGGCCTGCTGCAGGCTGCTCCGCAGCTGGGCGGTGAAGGTGGCGTCCCGCACCACCACATTAGCCTCCCGGGCCAGCAGCAGGGAGAAGGGATCGATGTTGCTGGAGCCCACGGTGGCCCAGTCCCGGTCCACCACCGCCACCTTGGCGTGGAGGAAGCTGCGGTGGTATTCGACGATGCGGATGCCGGCCTCCAGCAGGCTGCCGTAGAGGGCCTGGCTGGCGTAGTGCAGCAGCCGGTATTCCACCCGCCCCTGCAGCAGGATGGTGACGCGCACGCCCCGGGCGGCGGCTTCCCGCAGGGCTTCCTTGAAACGGCGCCCCGGCAGGAAATAGGCGTTGGCCAGGATCACTTCCTCCCGGGCTGCAGCGATGGCCTGCAGGTAGGCATCCTCGATGTCGCGCCGGTGGCGGATGTTGTCCCGCACCACGAAGGCGGCCGTCTGGTTGCCGACCGGCTGACAACAGGCCGGGGCCGGCGGCGGCAGGCGGAAGCGGTGGCGGAAACTGGCCCAGACGACGATTTCCCAGACATGCCGCACCGAGCGCTGGATCGGCTCCAGCAACGGGCCCTCGACGCAGACGGCGTAATCGAAGCGGGGCGGAATCTGGTGCGGCGTGTTGCGGTCGTCGATGATGTTGATGCCGCCGACGAAGGCCAGGCGGCCATCCACCACGGTGATCTTGCGGTGCAGGCGGCGCAGGCGATGCCGTCGCAGGCCCAGGTCGGGCAGTTCCGGGCGGTAGATGAGGACCTGCACGCCGTCGGCCACCAGGGCCGGCATCAGGGTCCGGGGAAAGTCCCGGGCGCCGAAGCCGTCGGCCAGGACCCGCACCTTGAGGCCGCGCCGGGCGGCCCGGCAGAGGGCGGAGGCGACGGCCTGGCCGGTCTCGTCGGCCTCGAAGATGTAGGTCTCCAGATGCACCTCCCGCTCCGCCCCGTCGATGGCGGCCAGCAGGGCGGGGAAGAACTCGTCGCCGCTGTTGAGCAGGGTGACCCGGTTGCCTGGCAGGTAGGCCGCGTCCATGGTGCCTAGACGGGGGTGAGGTGGGCGGAGAGGGCCGCGTGGTCCGAGATGCGCGACCAGGGACGGCCGAAATGGACCTGGGTGGCGCTGACGGCAAAGCCCCGGGCGTAGATGCGGTCCAGGCGGAACAAAGGCAGGCCGGCCGGATAGCTGCGCACCGGGCGGCCCCGGGCGCCGTGGAAGACCTCGGTCAGGCCCAGGCGCTCGGCCAGCAGGCCGTCGGCCCGGTTGCGCCAGTCGTTGAAGTCGCCGGCGATGATGAGGGGCGCATCCTCGGGCACCAGACCCTCCAGGCGCTGGGCCAGGGCGTCCATCTGCCGCCGCCGGCTGCGGCCGATCAGGGACAGGTGCACGCAGACGCAATGCAGGTGGCGCTCCCAGCCCGGCACCTGGACTTCGCAATGGAGCAGGCCGCGGCGTTCGAAGCGAAGATGGGTGACGTCCTGGTTGTGGCTGGAGAGGATGGGAAAGCGTGAGAGGATGGCGTTGCCGTGGTGGCCGTGGTCATAGACCATGTTGCGGCCGTAGGCGGCGTCGGGCCACACGTCCTCGGCGAGGAATTCGTGCTGGGGTTCCTCCGGCCAGTGCTCGTGCTGTTCCGCATGGCCCAGGTGCAGCCCCTGCACCTCCTGCAGGAATACCAGGTCCGGGCCCAGGGCCCGCAGGCGTTCCCGCAGTTCGTGCACCATCATGCGGCGGTTGAACTGGGAAAAGCCCTTGTGGATGTTGTAGGTGGTGATATGCAACGTGGGCGCGGGCATGGCGATGGGGAGGTGATCCCGTCCATTTTCGATAGTCGGAGGTTACCACGCCCTTATGCACGGACTAGGTAACGCCCTAGTTCTGGCGGCCTGGGCCGGTCGGTAAGATGCGCGCTCAATCAAAGAAACCCGATGCCCAACATGGATATCTCCCATTTTCGAGTTCGCACCCAGATTGCCATCATGCTGGGAGTGCTGGTGGTCGGCATGCTGGTTTTCGGCGCCTGGTCCTTCCGTACCTTAGGGCAGGTGGAAGTCAATGGCCCGATCTACCGCGATATCGTCCGCGGCAAGGACCTTGTGGCCGATGTTCTGCCGCCCCCCAGCTACATTATCGAGTCCTATCTGGTGGTGCTGCAGCTGGCCGATTCGGAACAGGCTGCCGAGCGCGAGTCCCTGATCGCCCGCCTCCACAACCTTGAAAAGGAGTACGCCAGCCGCCGCACTTTCTGGCAGGGGGAACCGCTGGCCTCCGATATCCGGGAACAGTTGCTGACTCAAGCGCATCGGCCAGCGGAGCAGTTCTTTCAGCTGGTGAGCGAGCGCTTCCTGCCCCACTTGAAGGCGGGAGACAATGCTGCGCTACGGGGCGACCTGAAAGCTTTGCGGACGAGTTACGAGGCCCATCGGCAGGCCGTGGACCGGGTGGTGGAGATGGCCAACCGTAGCAATGCCACCCAGGAGCAACAGGCCGATCGGGCCATTTCCCGCGCCGGCTTCGGGCTGGTCCTGGTGCTTGGCCTGGCCTTGCTGGGAGGAGGGGCGCTGGCCTTGGTCATCAGCAGGGGGTTGATCAAGCGCATCCGCCAGGCTGCCGAGGTGGCCACCCGGGTGGCCCAGGGCGACTTGCGTACCCCGGTCACGGTGGATGAGGGAGGTGAGGTCGGCGACTTGATGTCGGCCCTACAGACCATGCAGTTGCGGCTGCGGGAACTGATTGCCCATCTGGGCGAGAGTGCCGACCATATTTTCAGCGCATCCCAGCAACTGTCCGTGTCGGCGGAGCAGGTTTCCGCCCGCACCCAGGATCAGTCCCAGTCGGCCCAGAACATTGCCGGTGCCGTTTCTGCCCTGACCGAGCAGATCGCAGCCATGGCCGAGAGCGCCAATCGTTCGGAAACCATGGTGCATGAGGCAGGCAATACGTCGGCGCAGGGCAGCGCCGCGGTGACGCGCACCGCGGAAGAGGTGGCGGAAGTGGCGCGCCGGGTCGGAGAAACATCGGACACCATCCAGTCCTTGGGCGACCAGTCCCGGCGCATCTCTGACATCGTTAATGTAATCAAGGAAATTGCCGACCAGACCAACCTGCTGGCGCTCAACGCGGCGATTGAAGCGGCCCGGGCGGGGGAAACGGGGCGGGGCTTTGCCGTGGTGGCCGATGAGGTGCGAAAGCTGGCGGAGCGCACCAGCCAATCCACCCACGAAATCACGGCCATGATTACCGCAGTGCAGACCGGCACGAGCCGGGCGGTGGAATCCATGCTGCTTGGCTCCGAGAAAGCCAAGGACGGCGTGGGTCTGGTGCAACAGGCAGCGGCCACCATGCTGGAAATCAAGGCTGGCACCGAGGCCATTACCGAAGAGATCGTGACCATCTCATCAGCCCTCAGGTCCCAGGCCGAAAACAGTCGCCACGTGACTCATCAGGTGGACGAAATTGCCCGGGTCTCCAGCGATAACAACCTGGCCATCCAGGAAGTCGCCCAGACGGCAGTGAGTCTGACCCGGTTGGCGGAGGCCCAGCATGATGCCGTGGCGCGTTTCCGTCTCTGATTCAGCGGGGCAAAAAAAAAGGGCGTCCGAGGACGCCCTTTTTTCTTTCTGCCATGGCTCAGGAAATGGCCAGCATCCGGTCCAGGGCCAGCTTGGCCATGGGGGCTTCGTGGGCGGGCACGCTGATGCGGTTCACCACGTTGCCCTCGGCCAGGTTTTCCAGGGTCCAGGCCAGGTGCTGGGGGTCGATGCGCTGCATGGTGGAACACATGCACACCGTGGGGGCCATGAACTGGACGATCTTGCCTTCCGCCTTCACTTCCTCTGCCAGGCGGTTCACCAGATTCAGCTCGGTGCCCACCAGCCAGCGGGTGTTGGGGGCGGCTTCCTTGATGGTCTTGACGATGTGTTCGGTGGATCCCACGTAGTCGGAGGCCTTGCAGACGTCGAAGCAGCATTCCGGGTGGGAGATCACCAGGCCGTCCGGATGCTCCTGGCGGAAGCGCTGGATGTGGGCCGGCTGGAACATCTGGTGCACCGAACAGTGGCCCTTCCACAGCAGGATCTTGGCCTCCTTGATCTGCTGGGGGGTGAGGCCGCCGTATTCCTGGTCCGGGTCCCACACCACCATCTGCTCCATGGGAATGCCCATGTTGTGGCCGGTCCAGCGGCCCAGGTGCTGGTCGGGGAAGAACAGCACCTTTTCGCGCTGGGCGAAGGCCCACTTGGCGATGGTGCCGGCGTTGGAGGAGGTGCACACGATGCCGCCCCGTTCGCCGCAGAAGGCTTTCAGGTCGGCGGCGGAGTTGATGTAGGTGACCGGGGTCACCAGGCTTTCCGCATCGCCCAGCACTTCGTTCAGTTCGCGCCAGCAGCGCTCCACCTTGGCCAGGTTGGCCATGTCGGCCATGGAACAGCCGGCCGCCAGGTCCGGCAGGATGGCGATCTGCTCCGGCTTGGACATGATGTCCGCCACCTCGGCCATGAAATGCACGCCGCAGAAGACGATGTATTCGGCGTCGGTCTGGGAGGCCAGGCGGGACAGCTTGAGGGAGTCGCCGGTGAGGTCGGCGTGCTGGTACACGTCGGCCCGCTGGTAGTGGTGGCAGAGCAGGACGGCCTTCTTGCCCAGCTTGGCCCGGGCGGCGCGGATGCGCTCCTGGCAGTCGGCGTCGGCCATCTGGTTGAAACGGTCGAATTGAATGGTGGCTTGCATTTGCTAGTATGTTCCCGTACGGAATGGGAGCCCGGGGGCGAGAGCAATGTTGGGAAAGCGGAAATTCTATCATCGCTGGGGCCGGCCCCTTTCGCTGCTTTGCCTGCTGCTGGCGGGGGGCGCTGCACCGGTGTTCGGCGAGGAAGCGTTGCCGGAGCCGGAGGAGTTGCTGCTGGCGCCGCCGCCCCGCACCATCCAGGACGTAACCCGCCTGCTGGCCCAGTACAAGCCAGACCCCAAGGCGGCAGCCGAAGCCGTCGCCGCGGCCGAAAAGCCGGTACCCGATACCTCGGACCGCAATGTGCTGTTCGAGTTTTATCTGGAACGGGCCCGGGCTGCCGGCCGCATCGGCCGGGTCCGGCAGCAGATCGCCGACCTGGGCCAGGCCCGGCTCCTGGGCGAAGCCGGTTCGGCCCGCTATTCCCGCGCCCTGCGGGAACTGGCCTCCGCCGAGACCTCCGGCGGCAACCTGCTGGCGGCAGTGCGTTACGCCGAGGAGGCCATCCGCGCCACTCCGGCCAATTCCCAGGGCCAGCTGACGGGGACCAACCAGCTGGCCGCCTACCAGTACACCCTGATCGGCGATTTCGACAGCGCCCGGGCCCGGCTGCGGGACCTGGAGGCCATCCTGACCCGCATGAAGCAGAGTCGCAACTGGGACAACTTCGGCCATTCCTGGGCGGCTAACTACGAGCGGGCCCGGGGTGAGCTGTTCCGTGTCGAGGGCCGCTTCATTGAAGCCGAAGCGGCCTACCGCCGTGCCCTGCGGGAGAACGACGCCTACCTGGCGCTGCTGCCCCGGCTGCAGGAGCGGAACATCGACGGCGGCAGCGTGGATGGCAGCCGCCGTTTCACCGAGGTGCTGGAACGGAGCCTGGCGGCCACCCTGCTGGCCCAGGGCAAGACGGCGGAGGCCGAGATCTATGCCCGCCAGGCCATCCGCCACTCCCTGGAGCGGGGCGGCCGGGATTCGACCGATGTGGGCCAGGGCCTGCGCATCCTGGCCTCCATCCTGGCCGAGGAGGGGCGCCTGGAGGAGTCCACCCTGCTGGCCCGGGCGGCCCTGGACACTTTCCTCGAGGCCGGCGCCGTGCCCGAATCCCGCCTGCTTTCGGATGCCCGCCGCGCCCTGGCGGCGGCGCTGGTGGCCCAGCGCCGTTATGGCGAGGCCCTCCAGGTATTCGAGGAACTGCGGGCCGGCATCGCCGCTTCCCCCGAGCTGCTGGCCAAGACCGGTGCCGCCGACCTGGATTGGGTGCTGGCCCTGCTGCGTACCGGCAATGTGACGCGGGCCGAGCAGATGGCCCGGGCCATGTACGACTGGGCCCGCCAGCGCTACGGCGAGGGCAGTGCCCGCAGTGCCGAAGTGCGGGGCTTCCTGGCCATGACCCTGGGCGCCGCCGGCCGCCCCGAGGAGGCCTTCCAGGCCTTTGCCCAGGCGGTGCCGATCCTGCTGGACCAGGCCCGCAATGATGCCGAGGCGGAAACTGGTAGCCGCAAACGCCAGCAGCGCCTGCTGCTGATCCTGGAAAGCTACCTGCAGCTGCTGGGGCGCCTGGATGCCTCCAGCCCGGTCCTGCCCAAGGGCTTCGATGTGGTGGCCGAGTCCTTCCGTCTGGCCGACATCGCCCGTTCCAGTGGCGTGCAGCGGGCCCTTACTGCCAGTGCCGCCCGGGCCCGCATCGACGATCCGGCCCTGGCCGAGCTGGCGCGCAAGGAACAGGACGCCCAGCGCCGCATCAATTCCCTCAACACCCTGCTGACCCAGCTGCTGTCGGCTGCCGCGGACCAGCAGCTGCCCCAGGTGCAGCAGAAGATTCGCAGCGATGTGGATGCCCTGCGCCAGCAACGGGAAAGCTATCGTAAGGACATCGCCCGCCGTTTCCCCGATTACGCCCAGCTGGTGGATCCCCGGCCGCTGACCCTGGAGGAGGCGCGGCGTCGGCTGCACCCGGGGGAGGTGCTGGTGGCCTGGTACTTCGGCGAGGAGGGCGGTCAGGTTTGGGCGGTGCCGGCCCAGGGCCAGGCCCGCTCGGCGCCCGTCGCCCTGTCCCGGGCCCGGCTGGCGGCGGCCGTGGCCGGCCTGCGCCGCGCCCTGGACCCGGGGGTGACCAGCATCGAGGAAATCCCCCCCTTCGACGTGGCCGCCGCCCACGATCTCTACGTGCAGCTGCTGCAGTCCGTGCTGCCGGCCTGGCAGGGCGCCCGGATCCTGCTGGCGGTGCCCCACGTCGAGCTGGGCCAGCTGCCCCTGTCCGTCCTGGTGACGGAAGCGGTACCGGCGCCGGGGCGCAGCCCGCTGCCTTTCGCCGCCTACGAGGAGGTGCCCTGGCTGGCCCGTAGCGTCGCCATCGCCCAGCTGCCCTCGGTGACGGCCCTGGGCAGCCTGCGGGCCCTCAAGCCGGGGGACGCCGGGCGTCGTCCCTTCATCGGTTTCGGCGATCCCCTGTTCAGCGAGGAGCAGGCCCGGCTGGCGGCGCTGCCGCCCAAGGGCATGGCCACCCGGGGGGCGCCCCTGCACCTGCGCAGCGTGCCCCGCACCGGCGGCGTCGATTCGGCCGAGCTGGCCCTGCTGCCGCGCCTGCCCGACACGGGCAGCGAAATCCGGGAAATCGCCCGGGTCCTGGGGGCCGAACGGGATGACGACATCTACCTGCAGACCCGGGCCAGCGAACGCTCCGTCCTGGAGGCGGACCTGAGCAACCGGCGGGTGGTGATGTTCGCCACCCACGGCCTGGTGCCCGGGGACCTGGACGGCCTGACCCAGCCTGCCCTGGCCCTCACGGCGCCCCAGCTCAGCGGCGGCAAGGGCGACGGCCTGCTGACCCTGGACGAGATTCTCGGCCTGAAGCTGAATGCGGATTGGGTGGTACTCTCCGCCTGCAATACGGCAGCGGGGGAGGGCAGTGGCGCCGAAGCCGTATCCGGCCTGGGGCGGGCCTTTTTCTACGCCGGCGCCCGGGCCCTGCTGGTCTCCAACTGGCCGGTGGAAACCGTGGCGGCCCGTCTCATCATGACGGACCTGTTCCGCCGCCAGGTGCAGATGCCGGGGCTGGCCAAGGCCGAGGCCCTGCGCCAGTCCATGCTGGCCCTGCTGTCCGGGCCGGGCAGCGTGGATGCGAAAACGGGCAAGGCTGCGTTCAGCTATGCCCATCCCCTGTTTTGGGCCCCCTTTGTGGTGGTGGGCGATTGAGAGGAGAGCGACGATGCAGCGAGTGACGAGTTTTTTTGCGACGATGGCCTTGCTCGGCCTGCTCAGCGGCCCGGCCGCGGCAGTGACCCTGATCAAGGACGAGGAAGCCCGTCTGCCGGCAGCGGCGGCGGGGCTGGTCACCCGCGGCATCACCCGGGGCCCGGGGGTGAAGATGCTGTCCCCCGATCCGGCGGCTGGCCCGGTCAAATCCCCCTTCAACCTGAAGGTCAGTTTCGAACCCCGAGGCGGTGCCCGGATCGATCCGGCCAGCGTCTCCGTCACCTATCTGAAGGCGACCCCGGTGGACCTGCTGCCCCGGGTCAAGGCCGGCTTGAGCGCGGGCGGTATCGAGCTGGCGGGCGCTGAAGTGCCGCCGGGGGAGCACCAGATCCGCGTCACCGTGCAGGACAGCGAGGGGCGTCAGTCCTCCACCGTGCTGCAGCTCAATGTGGTGAAGTGATCCCATGAAGTGCCCCTACTGCACCTCCGACATTTCCCGGGAAGCCCTGGTGTGTCCCGTCTGCCGCCGCGACCTCTACCTGTTCAAGCCGCTCCTGGCCCGCATTGCGGACCTGGAGGCCCAGTTGCAGGAGAGCCGCGAGGCGGCACCGGAACTGTCGGCCCTGCAGGAGCGGATTCGCCTGCTGGAAGCCGGCAGCCCGCCCGGGGCCATGGCCGGCGTGGCGACCGGCGGTTCCGGCTGCGGGCGGGGCAGCTGGCTGCTGTACTGGGGGCTGCCCCTGCTGTTGTTGCTGCTGGCCCACGGCCTCATCGTGCTGGCCTTCGATCTCGACACGCTATATCTGCGCATCGTTTCCCTGCTCATTCCCCTGCCCTTCGGTTTTCTGCTGCTGCAACGGGGGCCGCGGTCCCTCTGGCATGCCGGCGCTGCCGCCTTTGCCATGGCGGCCCTGGCGGTGCTCGGCATGAGTGGTCTGGTGGCCTACGTGGATGGGGTGCCCTGGCTGCCCCAGGGGCGGGTGGAGTGGCGTGAATTCGCCGAGTACGCCGCCAGCATCGGTTTCAGCTACCTCACCGGCATGCTGCTGGGGCGCCTGCTGGCCCGCCGTGTCTCCGCGCTGCCGGTGGACATGGCGGCGGAGTCGGCGGCAGGGCAGGGCGGCTGGAAGATGGCCCTGGCGCGGCGCCTGGTGAGCGGCCCGCCCAGCATGGAAAAGCTGCAGAAGGCGGTATCCCGCATCAACGAGGTTTCCAGCTCCCTGGTGGCCATCGGCACCACGGTGCTGTCCATCTACACCGGGCTGAAAGACCTGCTCGGCTGATCCTCAGCCCTGCTGCCAGGGCAGGCCGGCATGGCGCCAGCCGCCCACCTTGTTGCGCTGGCCGTTGGCATCCTTGTCGCCCTCGAAGCCTTCGAGGACGTTGTACACCTCGGTGTAACCGGCCTGCACCGCCGTTTCGGCGGCCTTGTGGGAGCGGGCGCCGCTGCGGCAGATGAACATCACCAGGGCCTCTTTATCCACCTGATGCACCAGTTGGGCGGCGAAGTGGGGATTGGGCTGGTTGCCGGGATACTGCATCCATTCGATTTCCACGGCACCGGGAATGCGGCCGACCCAGTCCCACTCGGCGTGGGTGCGCACATCCACCAGCTTGGCTCCCGGCGCGGACTGCAGCAGTTCGTAGGCCTCCCGGGGCGTCAGGGCGCCGCCATAGGGCAGGCCCAGTTGCCGGGCCCGTTCCTGGGCCAGGGTCAGAATGTCGGAAATCTTGCCCATGGCGCTTGTCCTTCTGCTGGTTGATGGGAAAAGTATAAGTCAGATGCCGCTGCCGGCGGAGCCGTCCAGGTTTCCTGGCGCCGGAGTTGTCGCGAGGGGGGACGAGCAGCTTTGGGGCGCCGATATACACGAACGCACCAGAATGGTGCGTTAGACTGTAAAATGCACCGTTTGCGTGCGTCAAAAAAGTCCCGGTCGGGAAGTTTGCTTATGGCACAATGGCCTACTCGGCGCGAAGTGCTGGCATGGAACCTGCTATGAAAGTCGCGCACCGAATTATTTGATTTTGCCGGTCCGGCCGGTACCTGTTCAGTTAGGAGACTTAGCGTATGGCTACCCCCCAAGACATCATGAAGATGGTCAAGGAAAACGACGTCAAGTTCGTCGATTTCCGTTTCACCGACACCCGCGGTAAAGAGCAACACGTGGGCGTGCCCGTCAGCGCCTTCGACGAAGACAAGTTCGAATCCGGCCACGCTTTCGACGGTTCCTCCATCGCTGGCTGGAAGGGTATCCAGGCCTCCGATATGCTGCTGATGCCGGACCCCAACACCGCCTACATCGACCCCTTCTTCGACGAAACCACCCTGATCCTGACCTGTGACGTGGTGGAACCGGCCGACGGCAAGGGCTACGACCGCGACCCCCGCTCCATCGCCAAGCGCGCTGAAGCCTACCTGAAGTCCTCCGGCATCGGCGACACCGCCTTCTTCGGTCCGGAACCCGAATTCTTCATCTTCGACTCCGTGGAGTGGAAGACCGACATGTCCGGCACCTACGTGAAGATCTTCTCCGAAGAGGCTGCCTGGTCCACCGCCGAGAAGTTCGATGGCGGCAACGCCGGCCACCGTCCCATGGTCAAGGGTGGCTACTTCCCCGTGCCCCCCGTTGATTCCTTCAACGACATGCGCGCCCAGATGTGCCTGCTGCTGGAAGCCTGCGGCGTGCCCGTCGAAGTGCACCACCACGAAGTCGCCACCGCCGGCCAGAACGAAATCGGTACCGTCTTCAACACCCTGGTGCGTCGCGCCGACCAGACCCAGATCCTGAAGTACATCGTGCACAACGTGGCACACCAGTACGGCAAGACCGCCACCTTCATGCCCAAGCCCATCGTTGGCGACAACGGTTCCGGCATGCACGTGCACCAGTCCATCTGGAAGGATGGCCAGAACCTGTTCGCCGGCAACGGCTACGCCGGCCTGTCCGAAACCGCCCTGTACTACATCGGCGGTATCATCAAGCACGCCAAGGCCCTGAACGCCATCACCAACCCCGGTACCAACTCCTACAAGCGTCTGGTGCCCCACTACGAAGCTCCGGTGAAGCTGGCCTACTCCGCCAAGAACCGTTCCGCTTCCATCCGCGTGCCCTTCGTGCAATCCACCAAGGCCCGCCGTATCGAAACCCGCTTCCCCGATCCCATCGCCAACCCCTACCTGTGCTTCGCTGCACTGCTGATGGCTGGCCTGGACGGCATCCAGAACAAGATTCACCCCGGCGACGCTGCCGACAAGAATCTGTACGACCTGCCGCCCGAAGAAGATGCCAAGATCCCGACCGTTTGCGCCAGCCTGGACGAAGCCCTGGCCAACCTGGACAAGGACCGCGAGTTCCTGACCCGCGGCGGCGTCTTCTCCAACGACTGGATCGATTCCTTCATCGACCTGAAGATGGAAGAAGTGAACAAGCTGCGCATGACCACCCACCCGGTGGAATTCGACCTGTACTACAGCTGCTAAGCGGCTGCAGTACCGAGAAAGGGGACGGCCGCGGCCGTCCCTTTTTTTTGCTCCCGAGGCCGCCGAGCGTGGCCTCCGACGCCGTGTCCGGGCTTGCCCGGAGCAATGGCAAAGGCATTTGTAAAAGCCCTATCGATCCAATACACTTGCCCGGAACTCAAGGAGCGGCAATGAATACCAAGCTTTCCCGTGCCTCCCTGCTGGCCAGCCTGCTGGCCCTGGGGTTTGTCGGCCCGGTCCGGGCCGACATCTTCAAATGTACCGACGACGCCGGTCACATCACCTATGCCAATGCCCCCGGCAAGGGCTGCAAGCGCATCATCACCGATCCCGCCAACTCGGCTCCCAGCGGCGGCAGCCGGGCCCCGGCCAAGGTCAGCACGCCTTCGCCTTCGGATTTCCCCAAGGTGGGCAGCGAAACCCAGCGCAGCCGCGACAACGACCGCCGCACCATCCTGGAACAGGAACTGGCGGCCGAGCAGAAGAACCTGGAGGCCGCCAAGAAGGAGCTGGCCAATCAGGAGGCCAACATCCAGCCGACCGACCGCAACGTCGGCGGCGGCATCAACGGCGCCAAGGTGGCCGAGCGGGTGCAGCCCTACAAGGACAAGGTGCAACTGCATGAGCGCAACATCGAAGCCATCCGCAAGGAAATCGGCAATCTGCGTTGAGCGCCGCGGCTGGTACGCTTCCTGCTATCCAACCAGCCATGCCTAATCTGAATCCCGGCCCCTTCAGCGGCCTCGACCTGCTTTCGTCTGCCGTCATCCTTCTGGGTGACGGCCTTGTCATCCGCCACATGAACCCGGCGGCGGAGAACCTGCTGGCCACCAGCGGCCGGGTGGTGGTGGGACGCTCCCTGCTGGACATCATCCAGGCCTCGGCCGGCCTGCAGAAGGCCCTGGACAGCGCTCTGGACAACGACTGGAGCTATACCGGCCACAACATCGAGATTCGCCGCGAAGACGACGAGGTGCTGCAGATCAACTGCACCGTGACGCCGGTGGATGCCCCGGAGGCCCGCCTGCTGCTGGAGCTGCGCCCCATCGACCAGCAGATCCGCGCCTCCCGGGAAGAGCGCCTGCTGCAACAGCAACAGGCCAGCCGGGAACTGATCCGCAACCTGGCCCACGAGATCAAGAATCCCCTCGGCGGCATCCGGGGCGCCGCCCAGCTGCTGGAATTCGAACTGAACAACCCCAGCCTGCGGGAATACACCCAGGTCATCATCAAGGAAGCGGACCGCCTGCAGGACCTGATGCAGCGTCTGCTTTCGCCTCACCGGCCGATGCAGCCCGGGCCGGTGAACATCCACGAAATCCTGGAACGGGTGCGCAGCCTGCTGCTGGCCGAATTCCCCGGCCAGCTGAAGATCCGCCGCGACTACGACACCAGCCTGCCGGACCTCATCGGCGACCGGGAACAGCTGATCCAGGCCATCCTCAACATCGCCCGCAACGCCGCCCAGGCCATGGAAGGCAAGGGCGAGATCGTCCTGCGCACCCGGGCCGTGCGCCAGGTGACCCTGGCCAAGAAGCGCTTCCGCCTGGCCCTGGAACTGCAGGTGATCGACAACGGCCCCGGTATTCCCGAAGACATCCGGGAGCGCATGTTCTACCCCCTGGTCTCGGGCCGGGACGGTGGTTCCGGCCTGGGCCTGACCCTGGCCCAGAGCTTCGTGCAGCAGCACCAGGGTACGGTCGAATGCGAGAGCCGCCCGGGCCGTACCTGCTTCATCGTGCGCCTGCCCCTGGAACACGCCTGAGGTCGTCAGCCAAGCTGGCAAAGTAATTGCTCAGTGCTGTGGACCATTTCGCCACAGCGCAAAACGAATAAGGGATCACAATGAAACCCGTCTGGATTGTCGACGATGACCGCTCCATCCGCTGGGTCCTGGAAAAGGCCCTGGCCCGGGAACAGATCGCCCACAAGAGCTTCGCCTCCGCCGTGGATGCCCTGGCCGCCCTGGACGCCGGAGAGGTGCCCCAGGTCCTGCTTTCGGACATCCGCATGCCCGGCCAGTCAGGTCTGGAGCTGCTGCAGCACGTGAAGTCCCACATCCCCTCCCTGCCGGTCATCATCATGACCGCCTACTCGGACCTGGAGAGCGCCGTCGCCGCCTTCCAGGGCGGGGCCTTCGAATACCTGCCCAAACCCTTCGACGTGGACCAGGCCCTGGAACTGATCCGCCGGGCCCTGGATGAGTCGATGCACCAGGATGGTGCGGTCGAGGAAACCAGCATCAGTCCGGAGATCCTCGGTCAGGCTCCGGCCATGCAGGAAGTCTTCCGCGCCATCGGCCGTCTGGCCATGAGCCACGCCACCGTGCTCATCACCGGCGAATCCGGTTCCGGCAAGGAGCTGGTGGCCCGGGCCCTGCATCGCCACAGCCCCCGGGCGGACAAGCCCTTCATCGCCATCAACACCGCGGCCATTCCCAAGGACCTGCTCGAATCCGAACTGTTCGGCCATGAGCGGGGCGCCTTCACCGGCGCCGCCACCCAGCGCCGGGGCCGCTTCGAGCAGGCCGAGGGCGGCACCCTGTTCCTCGACGAAATCGGCGACATGCCCTCGGAACTGCAGACCCGCCTGCTGCGGGTGCTCTCCGACGGCCACTACTACCGGGTCGGCGGCCATCAGCCGCTGAAGGCCAATGTGCGGGTCATCGCCGCCACCCACCAGAACCTGGAAACCCGGGTCAAGGACGGCCTCTTCCGGGAGGATCTGTTCCACCGCCTCAACGTCATCCGTATCCGCCTGCCGGCCCTGCGCGAGCGGCGCGAGGACATTCCCCTGCTGGCCCGCCACTTCCTCGCCAAGAGCGCCCAGGAGCTGGGGGTGGAGCCCAAGCGCCTGTCCGACGGGGCGGTGAAGTTCCTCGTCTCCCTCGACTTCCAGGGCAACGTGCGGCAGCTGGAAAACCTTTGCCATTGGCTCACCGTCAT
This sequence comes from Azospira sp. MPR-E4, assembly GCF_058809645.1. Lineage (NCBI taxonomy): Bacteria > Pseudomonadati > Pseudomonadota > Betaproteobacteria > Rhodocyclales > Rhodocyclaceae > Azospira > Azospira sp. MPR-E4. The sequence goes on from NZ_JBXAST010000002.1 coordinate 91,938, forward strand.
GGCTCCCGGCCAGCTGGTGGAAGTGGGGGACCTGCCGCCGGAACTGCGGGAAACCTCTCCCGCCAGCGGCGCCGGCGTCATCGGCGGCTGGGAGGAAGCCCTGGCGGCCGAGGCCGATCGGCTCCTGGCCCGGGGCGTGCCGGACATCCACGGCAAGCTCTCCGACACCTTCGAGCGGATTCTCATCTCCCGTGCTCTGGCCCACACCGGCGGCCGCCGCATCGAGGCGGCCCAGGCCCTGGGCATCGGCCGCAACACCATCACCCGCAAGATCCAGGAGCTGGGCCTGGAGGGCGGCAAGGCCGCCGCTGCGGCCGAGGAACCGGCGGCGGAATAAGCGGCTTCGGCCCCGCCGGGGGATTCGATTCCCGGTGGCGGCTGCCTCTGAGGCCAGAGCATGGGGCCAGAGAAGTTTTTCCTTCCCGGCCTTATCCCCGATAATGGCGCCTTCATTCCTTCTGGCGCTGTCATGGCTGCATCCCTGATCGACCCGGCCCTCCTCGTTTCCCGCCTCGGCGCCATCGTCGGCCGGGTGGATGTGGACAGCCTGGAAAGCTGCGATTCCACCAGTTCCGAACTGTCGCGCCGGGCCGCCCGGGGGGCGCCGGCCGGCAGCGTGGTGGTGGCCGACCGGCAGAGCGCCGGCCGCGGGCGGCGGGGCCGGGACTGGGTTTCCAGCCCCGAGGACAGTCTCACCTTTTCCCTGCTGTGGCGCTTTGCCGGCGGCTTCGACAAGGTGGCCGGCCTGTCCCTGGCCGTTGGCGTGGCCGTCGCCCGGGCCTGCGAATCCCTCGGCGCCGCCGGTGTGGTCCTGAAATGGCCCAACGACGTGCTGGCCCCGGTGCCGGGCGGCCTCGGCAAGCTGGCCGGCATCCTGGTGGAACTGTCGTCCAGCCGCAGCGGCACCGAGGCCATCATCGGCATCGGTATTAATTTGCGGGCACCGGCGGTGAGTGCGCCCGGCGGTCTGGCCCCGGCCGGTCTGGCGACGCTGATGGGCGCGGTGCCGGAGCGCCACGACCTGCTGGCGGCCCTGCTGCGGGAGCTGGTGGCGGTGCTGGACCGCTTCAGCCGCGGCGGCTTTGCCGCCCTCGCCGACGACTGGCAGCAGCGCCATGCCTGGCAGGACTGTCCGGTGCATTTGCTGGAAGAAGGCAAGGTGGTGGCTTCCGGCCTGTGCCGCGGTGCCGACGGCGACGGCGCCCTGCTGCTGGAGGGCCCGGACGGCGTGCTGCGCCACCTGGCCGGCGACCTTTCCCTGAGGCCCCTATGATCCTGCTGCTCGATGCCGGCAACACCCGTCTCAAGTGGGGCCTGCGCCAGGCCGGCGCCTGGCGTGCCCGGGGCGCCCTGGAACGGGAGCGCATCGGCGACCTGCCCCACGCCCTGCGCCAGGCCCTGCCGGCGGGGCAGGGCCTGCAGCGCATCCTCTTTTGCAACGTGGCCGGACCGGAAGTGGCGGCAGCCGTGGCCCAGGCCCTGGTGCCCCTGTCCCCCGGGCTGGAGAATTTTCTGGCGACGCCGGAAGCTGCCGGGGTGCGCAACGGCTACGCCCGCCCGGCCCAGCTGGGAGCGGATCGCTGGGCCGCCCTGGTGGGCGCCTGGAACCAGGAGCGACGGCCCTGCCTGGTGGTCAATGCGGGTACCGCCCTGACCATCGATGTGCTGCTGGAAGACCCGGAACGACCCGGTCACGGCTATTTCGCCGGCGGCTGCATCCTGCCCGGCTTCGACCTGATGCGGGGCGCCCTCAACCGCCACACGGCCCAGCTGCCCCTGGCCGAGGGGGATTTTGCCGAGCTGCCGCGCAGCACCGATGCGGCCATCGTCAGCGGCTGCCTGCATGCCCAGGCCGGCGCCGTGGAGCGGCTCTACCGGCAGCTGCCGCCCGACTCCCCCTGCCTGCTTTCCGGCGGCGGCGCCGCCCAGCTGGACGAATGCCTGGACCCGGCCCTGCCGGTGCGCCGGGTGGATTACCTGGTGCTGGAAGGACTGGCCCGGGTCGCCGATCTGCCGGCCGTCGCCTGACGGCCGCTGCGGCGGCCCCGCCCGGCCGGAAAGCCGGGGCGGGGCCGCGTTATACTTCGCCTGCCGGCCTTGCTGCCGGCCAGAACCGTTAAAAGACAAAGGGAGATCATGGAGAACACCCGCATCCTGCTCGAGCAGAACGAGATTCCGACCCACTGGTACAACATCGTGGCCGACCTGAAGACCCCGCCGGCCCCGCCCCTGGGTCCGGACGGCCAACCGGCGACGCCGGAGCAGATGGGCGTCATCTTCCCCGGCGCCATCCTCGAACAGGAAATGTCGGACCAGCGCTGGATTCCCATTCCCCAGGAAGTGCGCGAAATCTACCGCCTGTGGCGCCCCGCGCCCCTGGTCCGGGCCGTGCGCCTGGAGCAGGCCCTGGGCACCACCGCCAAGATCTACTACAAGTACGAAGGCGTCTCCCCGGCCGGCTCCCACAAGCCCAACTCCGCCGTGCCCCAGGCCTTCTACAACAAGCAGGCCGGCATCAAGCGCCTGACCACCGAAACCGGCGCCGGCCAGTGGGGTTCCTCCATCTCCTTCGCCGGCCAGATGTTCGGCCTGCCGGTGCGGGTGTACATGGTCAAGGTCAGCTACGACCAGAAGCCCTACCGCCGCCTGATGATGCAGACCTGGGGTGCCGAAGTCTTCGCCAGCCCCTCCGAGCTGACCCAGACCGGCCGTGTCGCCCTGGCGGAGAATCCTGACAACCAGGGCTCCCTGGGCCTGGCCATCTCCGAAGCGGTGGAAGAGGCCGCCTCCCGCCCCGACACCAACTACACCCTGGGCTCCGTGCTCAACCACGTGCTGCTGCACCAGACCATCGTCGGCCTGGAAGCGAAGAAGCAGTTCGACAAGATCGGCGAATACCCGGACGTGGTCATCGGGCCCTGTGGCGGCGGCTCCTCCTTCGGCGGCATCGCCTTCCCCTTCCTGGCCGACAAGGCCGCCGGCGACAAGCGGGCGGAAAACCTGCGCTGCCTGGCGGTGGAACCCACCTCCTGCCCGACCCTGACCAAGGGCGCCTACGCCTACGACTTCGGCGACGCCTCCGGCTTCACCCCCTTGATGAAGATGTACACCCTGGGTCACGACTTCATGCCCCCCGGCATCCACGCCGGCGGCCTGCGTTACCACGGCGCCTCGCCCCTGGTTTCCCAGGTGGTGCATGAGGGCCTGGTGGAGCCGGTGGCCGTCTCCCAGCTGGCCACTTTCGAGGCTGGTGTGCAGTTTGCCCGGGCCGAGGGCATCATCCCCGCCCCCGAATCCTGCCACGCCATCCGCGCCGCCATCGACGAGGCCCTGAAGGCCAAGGTGACCGGCGAGCCCAAGGTGATCCTGTTCAACCTCACCGGCCACGGCCACTTCGACATGTCCTCCTACGAGCGCTTCTTCAGCGGCAAGCTGGAGGACTACGACTACCCGGCCGAGGCGGTCGCCCGTTCCCTGGAACACCTGCCCAAGGTGGGCTGAGGCCAGCCGGCCTTTTCCGGAGATTTCCGTCATGCGCGTCCTGGTCTTCCTGTTGGTTCTGGCCAATCTGCTGTTCTTCGTCTTCGCCCGGGGCTACCTGGGCGGCGGCGACAACCCGGATGGGGAGCGGCTGCACCAGCAGCTGCAGCCGGAGCGCATCGTCATCGTCAGCAAGGGCGAGCCGGCGGCGGAGGCAGCTGAGAAGCCGGCCGCCGAGGCCCCTGCCCCCGTAGCCAAGGAGGACGCGCCTGCCAGCCAGGGGGTGGTGGAGACGCCCGTCCCTTCTGCCTCCCAGGCGACCGACAAGAAGGCGGACGAAAAGAAGGGCGACGAGAAAAAGCCGGAGGAAAAGAAGCCGGAAGAGAAAAAGGCCGAGGACAAGAAAGCCGAGGAGAAGAAGGCCCAGGCCTGCCTGGCCTGGCCCGACCTGCCGGCGGCCGAGGCCGACGCCCTGGTGGCCTTGGCCAAGAAGCGCTACCCGAGTCTGACTCTTTCCCGCAGCGTGGTCTCCGCCGAAGGCGGCAGCCACTGGGTGTATATCCCGCCCCTGGCGAGCAAGGCCGACGCCGAGCGCAAGGCCGGCGAACTGAAGAAGCTGGGGGTCACCGAGTTCTTCATCGTTACCGAAGCCGGCGCCAACCAGTACGCCATTTCCCTCGGCATCTTCTCCAGCGAGCAGGGTGCCAAGGACCAGCTGGACAGCCTCAAGGCCAAGGGCGTGCGTTCGGCCAAGGTGGGGCTGCGGGGCGGCAAGACCACCGCCGTGCATGTGGAAGCCCGGGGCGACCCGACCCAGATCCAGGGCCTCAAGGATTCGGGCACCGCCATCACCGCCACGCCCTCCGCCTGCGAGGCCAAGGCGGCGAAGAAGCCCTGAAATGCCCTACGTCGTTGGGCTGACCGGCGGAATCGGCAGCGGCAAGAGCACCGTGGCCGACCTCTTCGTCGCCCGGGGCGCCGCCCTGGTGGATACGGATGCCATCGCCCACGAACTGACCGGACCCCATGGCGCCGCCATGGCGGCTATCGCCGAGGCCTTCGGGCCGGCGGTGGTGGACGCCCGGGGCGCCCTGGACCGGGCCGCCATGCGCCGCCAGGTCTTTGCCGACGCCACGGCGCGCCAGCGCCTGGAAGCCATTCTCCATCCCCTGATCCGCGCCGAGAGCGATCACCGCTGCCAGGCGGCCCGGGCGCCCTACGTCATCCTGGCGGTGCCCCTGCTGGTGGAATCGGGCAGCTACCGCGAACGGGTGCAGCGGGTGCTGGTGGTGGATTGCCCCGAGGCGGTCCAGGTGGCCCGGGTGATGGCCCGCAACGGCCTGGGCGAGGCCGAGGTGCAGGCCATCCTGGCGGCCCAGGCCAGCCGCCAGCAGCGCCTGGCGGTGGCCGACGACGTGGTGGATAACGGCGGCGATGCGGCCGCCCTGGTCCCCCAGGTGGAGCGCCTGCACCGCCAGTATCTGGCGGCCGCTTCCGGAATTCATGCACCAACTTGATGCATATTATTCAAATTTATGCCCAAAGGCTTATTAGTGTTGAGGTTTATGGCTGAATGGTTCAGAATCCTCGCACTTTGACGACATAATGCCCGCCGTAAGCGCACTTACCGGACCCTGACTGGCAAACCCTGGCGAAACCTGGCGTGATCACCTACGAATATCCCTTCAATGAGCGCATCCGCACCCTGCTGCGGCTGGAGGATTTGTTCGACAAGGCCGCCTACTATCTCCAGGCCGAAGGCCACCTGGAACACCATGTCGTCCTGCTGACCCTGTTCGAAATCCTGGAAGTTTCCCGGGCCGACCTGAAAATGGACCTGATCCAGGAACTCGAGCGTCAGCGCCAGACCCTGCTGGCCTTCCGCAACAACCCCGACATTTCCGAAGAGGCCCTTTCCGGCGCCCTCTACGAGATCGAGCAGGCCTCCGCCGCCCTGCTGGCCATGACCGGCAAGATCGGTCAGCACCTGCGCGACAACGAGTGGCTGATGAGCATCAAGAGCCGGGCCGCCATTCCCGGCGGCGTCTGCGAATTCGACCTGCCCTCGTACCATTTCTGGCAGCACCACCCGGCCGAGCAGCGCCGGGCCGCCCTCATGGGCTGGCTCAAGCCTCTGCTGCCCCTGCGCGACGGCCTCACCATCGTGCTGCGCCTGCTGCGCTCCTCCGGCCGGCCCAAGGCCCAGGTGGCGCCCTCCGGCGGTTTCCAGCTCATGCTCGGCGGCAGCAATGCCCAGATGGTGCGGGTCACCCTGCGGGACGGCGACCCCGCCATTCCCGAAATCAGCGCCAACAAATACGCCCTGAACATCCGCTTCACCTGCCCGGACGGCGACCTCAAGCCCCGGGCCTGCGACCGCGAGGTCGCCTTCGACATGACCTTCTGCAACCTCTGAGCGTCATTGGGGCGGCCGCTCGCGCTGCTTCGCCTTCCATCCCGCAGCTGAATGTTCTTTTCCCGTTCCGGACTCGTGGCTTTCACGTCTGCGCCTGGGAAGACTGCGGCGGTCTGGAAATTCTGCTTTAATGCGGCCCGTGGCGCTGCGGGATTGCTCCTGCCGCCGCCGTACCTTTTCCCTTTCGCCCATTCCGTCCCTGGCTGCCATCGCCCATGAGCGCTCCCCGTAAAGTCCGTTGCCCCCAGTGCGGCGGCGACTCCCTCTGGTCCCCCGACAATCCCTATCGTCCCTTCTGCTCCAAGCGCTGCAAGCTGATCGACCTGGGCGCCTGGGCTTCCGAGTCCTACCGGGTGCCGGTGCAGGAAGAGGCCGGCCCGGGGGAAGACGGGGCCGTTGCCGACAGCCCCTTCCCCAAGGCCTGAGGCCTACCAGCCGCGCATCAGGGCGATGCCCTGGGCGCCGTGGCGGCGGGCCGTTTCCAGTTCGGTCGTGGTCATGCCTCCCAGGGCGTAGACCGGCTGGGCGCAGTCGAACACCCACTCGGCGAAAACGTCCCAGCCCAGCCCGGCCTGCTCCGGATGGCTGGGGGTGGGCCGGACCGGGCCGAGGACGCTGAAATCCAATTCCAGACGGTCGGCCAGGGCCAGTTCCTGGGGGGAGTGGCAGGAGGCGGCCACCAGGGGGAAATCGGGGCGGGACGTGAGGGTCTGCAGGCGGACGGCGGGCAGGTGGAGGCCGTCGGCGCCGAGGCGGCGGGCGAGAAGGTCGCTGGCCTCGTCCGGCGCGTTGAGCAGGACCCGGGCACCGTGGGCGTGGGCCAGGGCCACCACCCGGGCGACGAAATCGGCGCGTACGGCAGGGGGTAGCTGCTTGTCCCGGACCTGCACCAGCTTCAGCCCCCCGGCCAGGGCCCGCTCCAGACGTGCCATTTCAGCCTCCACTCCCCGCTCCTCGGCCTGGGTCAAGGCGTACAGGGGGGGCAGGGCCAGGGCTCGCAGAATGGGGCCGTTGGCCGGCAGGATGGGCTCAACGCCAGCATCCATGCCGATCCTGGCCCAGGCAAAGGCGGAGTGCTCGATCGGGGCGATCTCCCCCTCCCAGGCGGTGACGCGGAAGAACTTGAGGCGCACCGTGGCGTGGGGATAGACGAAGCGGCGGGAAATCCAGGGCGTGGCGTCGGTGACGGTGATGCCCAGCTCCTCCTGCAGTTCCCGGTCCAGGGCCTGGCGGTGGCTCTCGCCGGCTTCCACCTTGCCGCCGGGAAACTCCCAGTAGCCGGCGTAGACCTTGCCCTCGGGGCGGCAGGCGAGGAGAAATTCCTGGCCGCCATTGCGTTCAATGACGGCCGCCGATACTTCCACCTCCTTGCTCATTTGCCACCCTTCGGCGCATGGCTGCCGGCGTAGTCCCGGGCGAACTGCCAGGCCACCCGGCCGCTGCGGGAGCCGCGCTGCAGGGCCCAGTTGAGGGCATCCCGCTCCCAGCTCTCGCGCGCCGCCGCGGCGCAGCCGAAGTGGGCCAGCCAGTGGGCGGTGATGTTGAGGTAGTCGTCCTGGCTGAAGGGGTAGAAGGAAATCCACAGGCCGAAGCGTTCGGAGAGGGAGATCTTTTCCTCGATGGCCTCCCCCGGGTGGATTTCGTCGCCCACCTTGCTCGTCTCCAGGTTCTCCGCGTGGTACTCGGGCATCAGGTGGCGGCGGTTGGAGGTGGCGTAGATCAGCACGTTGTCCGGGACGCTGGTGACGGAGCCGTCCAGCACCGACTTCAGGGCCTTGTAGCCGTCCTCGCCGGCCTCGAAGGAGAGGTCGTCGCTGAAGATGATGAAATGCTCGGGGCGGCCTGCCACCAGGTCCACGATGTCCGGCAGGTCCACCAGGTCCGACTTGTCCACCTCGATCAGGCGCAGGCCCTTCTTGGCGTATTCGTTGAGCAGGGCCTTCACCAGGGAGGACTTGCCGCAGCCCCGGGTGCCGGTCAGCAGCACGTTGTTGGCCGGGCGGCCGGCGAGGAACTGGCGGGTGTTGGCGACGATGCGCTGCTTCTGGTCGTCGATGTCCTGCAGGTCCTTGAGGCGGATCGGATGGGGCTGGGCCACGGCCTGCAGGAAGCCGCGGCCGTTCTTGCGCCGCCAGCGGTAGGCCGGGGCTTTCCAGTCGGGCTGGGGCAGGGCTTCGGGCAGCAGGGGCTCGAGGCGGGCGAGCAGGGCTTCGGCCGTGTCGAGGAAGCGCACCAGGCGTTCCAGGGGATCGGCCACGGCGGCTGCCGTACGGGGCGTCTTGGCAGGTGAGGGCATGGGGCTACCGGTATACTGGGGAAAAGTCCGGACCTTAGCCCAATCATGCCCATAAGCCAAATGCCCCGCCGCCTGCTCCTGCTTGCCGCCAGCCTGGCCCTCCTGGCCGGCTGCGCCACGGCGCCCCGGCCGGCGGCCACCACCGCCGGTGCCTGCCCGGCCTGTCCCGTCTGCCCGGCACCCGGCGCTGCCCCGGTGTGTCCGCCCGCCGGCGCCCAGTTGCCGCCGCCCCCCGCCGCCAAGCCCCTGCAGCCGGCCCGCTGGGAAGACCTGCCCGGCTGGGGCGAGGACGACCTGGGCGCTGCCTGGCCGGCCTTCCTGCAGTCCTGCAAGGGCCTAGTGGGCAAGAAGGAATGGCCCCTGTGGCGTCCCGCCTGCGATGAAGCCCAGACCCTGGGGAGCAAGCCGGACAACGGCAGCCTGCGGCGCTTCTTCGAATCCCGCTTCCAGCCCTATCTGCTGACCAATCCGGAAGGCACCGTCGAAGGCATGATCACCGGCTATTACGAGCCCCTGCTCAAAGGCAGCCGCAAGCCCACCGGTCCCGGCCGCTATGCCGTGCTGGGGGTGCCGGACGACCTGCTCACCATCGACCTCTCCGAGTTGTATCCGGACCTCAAGAACTACCGCCTGCGGGGCCGCCTGCTGGGCAACAAGGTGGTGCCCTACTGGTCCCGGGCCGAGCTGATGGCCAGGGAGGACAGCCTCAAGGCCCGCACCCTGCTGTGGGTGGACGATCCCATCGAGCTGTTCTTCCTGCAGATCCAGGGCTCCGGTCGGGTCCGGCTGCCCGACGGCAGCATCGTCCGCCTCGGTTACGCCGACCAGAACGGCCACCCCTACCAGTCCATCGGCCGGGTGCTGATCGAGCGAGGCGAGCTGAAGCCGGAGCAGGCTTCCATGCAGGGCATCCAGGCCTGGGCCCGGGCCAATCCGGCGAAGGTCAACGACCTGCTCAACGCCAATCCCAGCTACGTCTTCTTCCGGGAGCTGGACCTGCCCGCCAGCGAAGGCCCCATCGGCGCCCTGGGCGTACCCCTGACGCCGGAGCGCAGCATCGCCATCGATCCCCGCAGCACGCCCCTGGGGGCACCGGTGTTCCTGGCGGCGAGCCATCCCAACAGCAGCAAGCCCCTGCGCCGCCTGGTGCTGGCCCAGGACACGGGCGGCGCCATCAAGGGTGTGGTGCGGGCCGACTACTTCTGGGGCTACGGCGCCGAGGCCGGTGCCCTGGCCGGGCGGATGAAGCAGACGGGGCAGATGTGGGTGCTGCTGCCACCCGGTCTGGGACCCCGCTAAGGGGCCGGACGGCGGGCGCCCCGGCACGGTGCAAAATGCACCAATAGGCAGCATGTCCGGTGCAATACGCACAATGCCGGTGCGTGCCTGCTGGGCGCCTATGGCTAAGGTAATGATTTAACAGTGCTAAGCCCCTGGAACGGGGCTTGCTTTTGTGGTGCCAACTTTTTGCTGGAGGCACCATGGAAGCTTACAAGTCCGCCTCGGACACCCTTTTCGTTCTCTTGGGCGCCATTATGGTGCTCGCCATGCACGCCGGTTTTGCCTTCCTCGAACTGGGCACCGTGCGCCGCAAGAATCAGGTCAATGCCCTGGTGAAGATCCTTTCCGACTTCGCCGTGTCCACCCTGGCCTACTTCTTCGTCGGCTACGGCATCGCCTACGGCGTGCATTTCTTCCAGGGCGCCCAGGCGCTGATGCAGAACAGCGGCCACGACCTGACCAAGTTCTTCTTCCTGCTCACTTTCGCCGCCGCCATCCCGGCCATCATCTCCGGCGGCATCGCCGAGCGGGCCCGCTTCAATCCCCAGCTGGCCGCCACCTTCTGCCTGGTGGGCTTCGTCTATCCCTTCTTCGAGGGCATCGCCTGGAACCACGCCTACGGCATCCAGGAATGGCTGCTGGCCACCTTCGGCGCCGAGTTCCACGATTTTGCCGGCTCCGTGGTGGTGCATGCCATGGGCGGCTGGATCGCCCTGCCCGCCGTGCTCCTGCTCGGTGCCCGCCGTGGCCGCTACCACAAGGATGGCGGCATCGCCGGCGCCCATCCGCCGTCCTCCATTCCCTTCCTGGCCCTGGGCGCCTGGATCCTTATCGTCGGCTGGTTCGGCTTCAACGTCATGAGCGCCCAGAGCCTGGACAAGATTTCCGGCCTGGTGGCCCTCAACTCCCTCATGGCCATGGTGGGCGGCACCCTGGCGGCCCTGGTGCTGGGCAAGAACGACCCGGGCTTCGTGCATAACGGCCCCCTGGCCGGCCTGGTGGCTGTCTGCGCCGGCTCCGACCTGATGCACCCCCTTGGTGCCCTGGTCACCGGCGGCGTTGCCGGTGCTCTTTTCGTGGTCATGTTCACCCTGACCCAGAACCGCTGGAAGATCGACGACGTGCTCGGCGTCTGGCCCCTGCACGGCCTGTGCGGCGCCTGGGGCGGCATCGCTGCCGGCATCTTCGGGCTGGAGGCCCTGGGCGGCGCCGGTGGCGTTTCCTTCCTGTCCCAGCTGCTCATGACCGGCCTGGCCATCGTTATTGCCCTGGTGGGCGGCGGCCTGGTCTATGGCGTCATCAAGCAGCTGGTGGGCATCCGCCTGGACCAGGAGGATGAATACAACGGCGCCGACCTTTCCATCCACAAGATCACCGCCTCCGCCGAGCGGGAAACCCTCTGGTAATTCACGCTTTCTGTTTCCGGACAATAGTTTCTTGAAATGAAATGGAGAATCTTGAAACTAAATAAAAACAAGGAGATAGCCGTTTTGCTGCAAAAATGAGCTGATGGTAGTAAATAAAGTCGGCCGGACAACAATGGAAAAGAGGCCCCGCAATTGCGTGGCCTCTTTTTCATTTGGTTGCCATAGCTCAATCGATATCGCCCCGAGTGAAAGGCTTCAATGTGGCTACTATGGTTGCGTTACTTCACTAGCTCCGGCTGCTTTATGTGTGATGAGTGCATTATTGCTTCGATGATGTGGCTACAAAGCCGGAAGGGGTCATGTGGCAGTTATGTCGAGAGATCGTTCGCTTACTGGCACGTATGCCCGATGACCACGATGTGGAATGTTGGGGGCTAGACTGCACTTGGTCAGGCGTATCCGGATTCCCCACTGGACGGCTCAAACGCAACAGCGGCAGGCCAACTTGTCTAGGATATGATGGTTATCGCCAAGTTTGCAGAGGGACTCAAAATGCCGATCGAGCTCTTCAAAAAGGATGTATCCCAAGGAAAACTCATCAGGTCGCTGGAACATCGGGCGTTTCAGTTGATCAACAATCTCCCGCTCGCGGGCCGCTGGCGCCACTAGATAAAGATGTTCCTCCTTTCCCGGAATGGAAAGGGCCATATCGGTGAGGCGCAATATTCCGGAATAGATGGAGGTACTTTTTTCAACCTCAAAGGCGGCGGCAATCTGCGCCTTCCCCTTGTACAGCCAAAGGACATCGATCAGTTCCGCCGTAGCGTGCACCTCCGGAGACAATCCCAAGTCTGGAAGGTGCTCTAGGCAGTGGAATCCCAGCGGGCGGCCTTGGTATTGCGCACTACGGTCATTGCGTGCGACCAAGACGTCATATCCCAGGGTACGCCCTAGTTCAGAAAGTTGGTGCTGAACCTTGGTGTGCAGCCGTTCCTCCACAACATCCTGTTCAACCTGTGCGTGCCGTTTGCGGCGACTTTTCTCCAGTTTTTCCTGCTCCGCAGCCAAAGTCTGCTGGCCATTAGAATCGGGGGCCAAGCGTCCTACCCCGATCTCAAACAACATGCCACTGAACGCGCCAAGATCCTTGGAAAGTGTTCCAAGCGTCGAATTGGCTTCGATGATCGTCTCGCGCATTTCCAGGTAGCTGTCCCAAGACCCTAACTTCTTCTTGGCCTGAAAGAGGGCATTGAAACCGTTGAGCATCGCCGTATTAAATGGCGGAAACAGTGTGGGATGAAGAAAGTAGAGGATATTGGCGACCGCTGGCCCCAGGCCCTTGATGCTGCGGCCGGCAAGCTTCAAAACTTCCCTTTCCAGAATCCGGATGTCGGCGGTTTCCAGGCAGGCGAAGAGAAATTCCCCGAACGCCCCCTTATTTTCATCGTTCTCGTAGATATCCGGGATGCGAAGCTTAGGCTTCCAATAGAAGGGATGGGCCGCCCCTTCAAACACCTGCTTTTGCTCAGCAATACAGCTCAGCACAAATTCCAGCGATGATCCTTTGAAGTCGTTGGGGAAACGCTTCTGCTTGATGTCTTCGACAACCGTACCAACACCGCGCCGGATGCTTCGAAACGCTTTGAGGCGATCTTCACTACTAACAAACCAAGTGTTGTAAACAGACTCGGGGTCAGCCTTATAGGCTTGCGCTATGGGCAGGAGAAGTTGCTTCATGACGAAGCATTATGAAAGGGCGGAATTACTTTTGCTAGTACAAAAGGCAATCAGAACGCCTCATTCCCCTAATTACCTAGGCGTAGTTCCATGCATTTGACCAATTCCTTGGCTCAGCGCATTTCCCTCAATCGTTCTGAAGCTACGGCGATAGACTAAGACCCGTCATGGAAAGATGGTTACTATCGCCAGCCAGTTCTTCCAGGATGGGGCAATCGGGCCGGTGATTTCCTTGGCAACAACTGACTAGATGCTGGAGCGCCTTTTTCATTGCAAGAAGCTCTTGGAGCTTATTTTCGAGCTCGTCTAGATGCTCCTTGGCCAGGGCTTTTACCTCGCGGCTGGTACGGTCTCGGTTCTGCCAAAGACTTAGCAAATTCCGAATTTCATCAATGGAGAATCCGAGATCTCGAGATCGACGAATAAACTGCAGGGTCCGGATGTCAGCTAATCCGTATTGGCGGTAGCCCGCCGCAGTCCTACTGGCCGGTGGCAACAACCCTACACTCTCATAATGACGAATCATCTTGGTCGAGATGCCGGTGGCCTTTGCTACCTCTCCAATATTCATTTTAGCTCCCTGGCTAGATTCAATCAGGATGTCTGATATCACTGGCGCTACGCCAGCGGCGAAGTAATAGCGCATTCATTACTACGCTAACACTACTGAATGCCATCGCTGCCCCTGCAACAACAGGACTTAGCATTCCGGCAGCTGCGAGGGGAATACCGAGGATGTTGTAAGCAAAAGCCCAAAAAAGACCCTGTTTGATTTTTCCGTAAGTGCGGCGAGAAACATCGAGAGAATCGGCAACCAGGCGGGGGTCTCCTCGCATTAAGGTGATTCCGGCTGCCAGCATCGCCACATCGGTCCCAGTGGACATGCTGAGCCCAACATCAGCGGCGACCAAACTGGGAGCATCGTTCAGTCCATCTCCAACCATTGCCACAACGTATCCACGGTCACGGAGGTCCTGAATGATTGAGGCCTTATCCTCTGGCAACAATCCAGCCCAGACTTCATCAATACCCAGATTCTCGGCAACGGCGTTGGCGCTTCCCTGATTATCCCCAGTCAACATCACTGTTTTGATGCCTAGCTTATGCAAGTTGGCCACCGCTTGGTAAGAAGCACCTTTCACAGCATCACCAAAAGCTAGAAGGCCCAATGTCTCTGTTTCATTTCCGCGGCTACGAAGTAGCCAGGAGATAGTTCGCCCTTGCTTTTCAAGGGCAGCCGCACGTTCCAGTAGTCGAGCGGGGGCTGTTCCAGACTCCAACATTAGTCGGGTGCTACCCAGCATCAGGATTTCCCCACCAACTACTCCTTGCACTCCACGTCCAGGAAGGGCTTTGGCATTCACCGTGTCGGGTACTGCTAGTCGTTGTGATTTGGCCATTTCCAGGACAGCATGGGCCAAGGGGTGGTCACTGGTCTTTTGCAGCGCAGCCGACAACTGAAGGATGTTGTTCTTGTCCATGCCTTCAACAGCCTCGACAGCGACCAGCATTGGCTTTCCCTCCGTCAATGTTCCCGTCTTATCAAAAGCAACGGCTGTCACCGAGTGGGCAATTTCGAGTGCTTCAGCGTCTTTGATCAGGATGCCATGTCGGGCCGCCACACCGGTACCCGCCATTATTGAGGTAGGGGTGGCAAGGCCAAGGGCGCATGGACAGGCAATCACTAAGACTGTTACCGCATTGATCAATGCGACCTCCCAGTCCGCCAGGAGTAGCACCCAAACGATAAATGTCAGTATGGCGATGGAAAGGACTACTGGTACGAAGACAGCGCTGATTCGATCAACGATACGCTGAATCGGAGCTTTGGCTGCTTGCGCAGATTCCACCATCCGGATGATGCGGGCTAGAGTGGTTTCTGTACCGATGGCGATGGTTCGCAGAACCATTAATCCTTCACCATTCACCGATCCGCCTGTCACCTGATCACCAGGAGCCTTCGCGATAGGGAGGCTTTCTCCGGTAATCAGAGCTTCATCGACGTGGCTTTGTCCATTGATGACAGTCCCATCCACTGGGATCCGCTCTCCTGGCCGTACCACCACCTTGTCTCCGATTGCAACTTGCTGGACAGGAATAGAGACTTCCTGCCCTTCTATCAGGACGCGCGCCACCGTTGGGCGAAGTGCGTTAAGGGACCTTATAGCGTCGGTAGTTTGTCGCTTGGCTCGTGCTTCCAGCCATTTCCCCAGAAGCACCAAAGTGATGACAGCCGCAGATGCCTCAAAATAAAGATGGGGCATTCTGGTATCTGCATTTCTCCAAAGCAGATACACCGATAAGCCATAGGCAGCAGAAGTTCCCAGGGCCACCAATAGGTCCATATTGCCGGCACGGGCCCGAACTGCCTTCCACCCGGCCCGGTAAAACCGTAAGCCCAGCCAGAACTGAACGGGGGTTGCCAAGGCAAGTTGCCACCAGCCATCCAACATCCATTCCTTCCCCAGGAGCTCAAGCAGCATCGGTGCAAGTAGCGGAAGTGTAAGGACGATACTAACTGCGACCGGCCACCATTCCGGAAAACGTCGCTTCACAGCGGGAACTTCTCCAGCTGTCTCGGGGCTGGCGGCATACCCGGCTTTCCCAATGGCTGCGGCAAGCGTGGCAAACGATACGTCGGGCAACGTGATCACCGTCGCCTTTTCAGAGGCCAAATTTATTGAAGCCTCTTGCACTCCAGGCACCTTTAAAAGGGCTTTCTCCACCCGGGCGACACAGGAGGCACAACTCATCCCGTCGACTAAAAGGGTGTGGTTCGTAGTGCGAATAGTTGAAGTAAAGGCAGACATGGAACTCTCCAGAAGCGTTATAGCGCCTATGCTGAAGATTCCCATGGTGGGAAGGTCAACGGTTCAAACTAAAAAAATCGACTTCATCCAAATAGCGACATCACGGAGTTGACCTTCCCCCTGTAGGAAGGAAGAAAGTGGTCAGGGTAACTTCCCAAAAAATGAAAGGAGAAAACCGTGATTACCTTCAAAGTTGATGACATGACCTGTGGCCATTGCGTCAGCAAGCTCACCCAGGCGCTTCGGGATCTGGACAAACATGCCAAGATCACAATCACTCTGGAACAGCATCTGATATCTATTGAATCAGTAAGCGTTAGTGTTGAAGAGGTGGAAGGTGCAATTTCTGAAGCTGGCTATATGCCCCTCAGGGTCGAGAATGCTTAAGTAGTGGCAGGCTGCTTACTGCTGAATAGATGGCAGCCGTAGTTCAAAGGTTGTCAATCCATCCTCAGAGCGCACCGTCGCATTGCCTCCGTGGGCGCGCAGGATAGATCGCGTAATAGCGAGGCCTAAGCCCGCTCCTTCGGAGTCCCGTTGCCTTGACGGATCGGCCCGATAAAAGCGGTCAAATAATCGAGGAAGATGCTCCGGAGAGATAGTTTGGCCTGTATTGCTAATGCTGATAGTTGCCATTCCATCGACGTTTGTTAGCAACACGGCAATGACGCCACTCCTAGGGGTGTGTCGGAAAGCATTGGATAGCAAGTTGCCAATAGCTCGCCGGAGCATCAACCTATCACCTGCTACGGAAGCCTCTCCTTTGATGGATAGGGTTACGCCCCTTTCATCCGCCAGAGCTTCATAAAACTCCAGTAAGTCATCGGTTTCCTCACGCAAGTTCAGCGGCCCAAGTTCCGGCACAACTAGATCGTTTTCAGCTTTAGCCAGAAACAACATATCTGCGATGGTTCGGGAAAGCCGCTCGAATTCTTCGGAGTTCGATACCAATACCTCTCGATATTCCTCGGCAGTGCGAGTTTTCGATAGTGTGACTTGTGTCTGGGTAAGGAGGTTACTAACTGGTGTGCGCAACTCGTGTGCAAGGTCAGAGGAAAATTCGGAGAGTCGACGGAAGGACGCCTCAAGGCGACCGAGCATTTCATTTAGCGTCCTAGCTACTTCCGCAAGTTCGATGGGGAAGTCTTCTGCAGTCAGCCGGCGGTCTAAGTGGTCGGCCGTAATCCCCGCAGTATCGCGGCATATTTCCCGTAAGGGGGAAAGCCCCCCTCTGGCAGCCAGCCAGCCGAATAGACCACTAGCTATCGCGGCCAAGGCGACTAAGCCCCAGAACGTCTTATTGAAAGAGTGCATGAAATGTTCATGGACTTGCAATTCAGTGGAGACTGCAACGACGGCACCTCCGGTAACAGTGTTGGATATGCCTCGGAAAAGCAGCCCATCTTCATTTCGCCAGAGCTTAGGGTGAGTTCTAAGGTCAGTGCCTGGCACCTTCATGATCGATGGGAAATCAACACTGCCATGGGAATAAATCGGCTTGCCGGAAGCATCCCAAATAGCTACTGCCAGTCCGTGATGCCCAACCAGTGCTGCGTCCAGTCGGTCACTCAAGGCACTCTGACTGTGTTCCGATAGAGCATGGCTGACGAGCTCGAACTTCCCCACCAAAAGTTCTGTGTCCATTTCTTCAAAGTGGCGCTCAACCAGAGCACCTACCGCTAGCCCAAGTGTTGTCAGCACCAGGGCGGAAACAACAGTAAAAAGCAGTGTTAGCCGAAGCGTTATAGACTTCTTGCCTAAGGGCTTCATTCCCCATCCTCCAGCACATACCCCATGCCTCGTGCTGTCCGGATCAGCTTTAGCTCGAATCCGTCGTCCACTTTGGACCGCAAGCGACGAATGGCGACCTCAATAATATTGGTGTCGCTGTCGAAATTCATATCCCAGACCTGGGATGCGATGAGGGATCGGGGCAGCACCTCGCCACGTCGGCGTAGCAAAAGTTCCAGTAAGGAAAATTCCTTGGATGTCAGGTCGATCTTTCTCCCTCCACGAGTGACCCGACGCCGGCGAAGATCCAGTTCCAGATCTGCAATTCGCAAAACATCATCCTCGCGGGCCTTTGTACCACGGCGCAAAAGCGTTCTAACTCTTGCGAGCAGTTCTGCAAAAGCGAAGGGTTTTACGAGGTAATCATCCGCCCCCAGTTCTAGGCCTTTGACCCGGTCATCCACCGAGTCGCGAGCAGTAAGGAAAAGTACGGGGATTTCCTTGCCGGCCTTACGGATTCCTTGCAATACCTGCCATCCATCAATACCGGGAAGCATTACGTCGAGAATGGCCAAGTCATAGGCTTCAGTTAGGGCCAGATGTAGTCCATCGAACCCATCCCGAGCTAGGTCCACTACAAACCCGGCTTCTGAGAGCCCCTTATGCAGATAGTCACCTGTTTTGGGTTCGTCTTCTACGACCAGTATCTTCACATCACTCTCCTGAAGGTCGAATAGGTGCATTGTGAGGCTGAAATCACCCAGAAAGCATCCGCATTACATAAATGTAATGTTGATGTCAGTCCCTCGTTATGCGGCATCTACCAGAATCCTGGTTACTCCTAAATAACCGCATTCCAATGCAAAAGCCCTTTCTTACCGTCGTAGGCGTAGCTGCAGTATTTGTAAGCGTGGTCGGAGCATCCATCAGCATGGGGTTTCCCTCCTTTGCCGCGGATGAGCCCCATTCTGAGTTAGTGACATCTCTCATCACTTATGCAAGAGAGCGTTCCATAAGCCGAGAGGTTAAAGGAGTAGATGTTCCTGCGGATCTAGGCTCTCCTGAACGAGTCCGCCGTGGTGCGGGGAATTACGAGGCCATGTGCGTCGACTGCCATCTATCCCCCAGTGCTGGAAATAGCGAAATCCGCCAAGGGCTATATCCCACTCCGCCCAATCTATCGGTAGTGCGAGAAAACGCCCATGACCCGAGTTCTGACGCCCGGGACTTCTGGATCATCAAACATGGCATCAAGGCCTCCGGCATGCCTGCCTGGGCAAAAGGAGGGATGGATGATGCAGCTATTTGGGATTTGGTTGCTTTCCTGAATGTCCTCCCCACGCAATCTACCGATAGTTACCAGCAACTGGTGAGTGCCAGCAACGGCCATTCTCATTCTGGAATTCCGGATGCCCATGGTGCCAGTGGTGGTCCCAGCCACCATTCGGTAGATGAACACAGTCCAGGCCACGTACATAGCCATTGATTACAAAAATGTAATCCGCGAGTCAGCCAACTGTAGGGGACGAGTCCTCAAACTGGGGACTTACAACGCAGGAGCTAGACAGTTATGACCCTACAAATGACATTTCGGCAGTTGCTAATGGTCGCCGCTGTGGCGGCTTCCGGTGCTGCTTACGCGCAAACCTCTACTCATGTCGAAGTCTTCAAGAGTCCTTACTGCGGTTGCTGCAAGGAGTGGGTTGAACACATGCGTAAGGCAGGATTCGATGTAACAACCCAGAATGTGACCGACGTTCCTGCTGCACGCAAGGCAACCGGAATGCCCGAAAAGTTTGGGTCCTGTCATACCGCCAAAGTTGGCGGCTATGCCATTGAGGGCCATGTTCCTGCTGCAGATGTTCAGCGCCTTCTTAAAGAAAAGCCCAAAGCCATCGGCCTTGCTGTCCCCGGGATGCCCCAAGGCTCTCCGGGTATGGAGACTAATCACCCGCAGCCGTATGACACCCTACTCGTCATGCCTGACGGTAGCTACAAGGTTTTTGCCAAGCACTGAGTTCATAATTAGGAGATTGACATGAAAAAGATGATTGTTCCGTTTGTTGCCGTTGCTCTGCTGGGGCCCGCTATTGGTATGGCAGCATCTGGCCATGATGATCATGGCAGCCACGGTGGAATGCACATGGAAGCCACTCAATCTGCCCTGATTGATGGCATCGTCAAAAAGGTGGATAAGGCAGGTGGAAAACTGACGGTATCGCATGGTGCTTTGCCGAATGGAATGCCTCCTATGACTATGGCGTTCCTGGTCAAAGATGCATCTTGGCTTGGCAAGGTGAAGGAAGGGCAGAAAATCCGCTTTGCCTCAGAAAACATTGATGGTGCGATGACCATCGTTCGCCTGGAGCCTCAAAACTAGGTGACTCTAGTTTGAGCGCGGTGTAATCGGAAACTTCCACGAGGGTCCAAACATGAAATCAATAAAAACCTCGCGCAACATCCTGTGCGCCGCGCTTATTGCAGCCTGGAGCATAAGTGCCGGAGCCCAGGTTCAACCGGGCAGCACGGTGGAGAGCCTTCTCTCGATTGCTCGGGAGAACAATCCTGAATTTGCCAGCATGCGCTACGAAGCCGATGCCGCAGCAGAGCGGATAGTTCCGGCAGGCGCCTTGCCCGACCCCCGGCTGCGTACCGAGTTGATGGATATCACAAAGGGGGGGGCTCAGAGCCCAACGCTTGCCCCCAACCGTGTTGGTACGGCTCGTTATACCCTGATGCAGGATGTTCCGTGGTTCGGCAAACGCGATCTCAAACGTGAAATTGCAGAACTAGAGGCTGCTGGGGCCAAAGGGCGTGCTTACGGGGTCTGGAGCGAGGTTTCTGCCAAAATCAAGACGACCTATGCCCAACTGTACTATCTAGCTCGCAATGAAACCCTGACCCAAGAAATATTGGATCTTATGGTTCGCTTGGAGCGCATAGCTCGAGTTCGCTACGCAAACGGATTGGCTGCCCAGCAGGATGTTATTCGTGCTCAGGTTGAGCAAACTGCAATGCGCAATGAACTCATTGCCCTGGAAACTGAGCATCACCACCTTACTACCCGGATGAATGCTCTGCTCGGACGGCCGGCATCGGCGTCCCTGGCATCTCCCGAAATCCTGCGCCCTTTGCCTCCGCCGGCCAAATTGGATTACGCCAGTCTAGTAGAGCGGGCCGAGGCCAAGAACCCGATGCTCTCGGCTGAAGGGCATCGCATCAAAGCCGCCGAGAAGAGCCGAGATCTGGCTTACAAAAATCGATATCCCGATTTCACCCTGGGTCTTGTTCCCAACCAGATGGGAAATGATGTGAAGCAATGGGATTTGATGTTCGAAATCAATATCCCATTACAACAAGCCAGCCGCCGTGCCCAGGAGCGTGAGGCAGAAGCAATGGTTTCGGCTAGTCGTGCCCGACGCGAAGCAACTGCTAACCAACTGCTCTCGGATCTTTCTGAGAGTTTGGCAGCGCTGGAGGCTGCGGTACGGACGGAGCGTTTGTCGACAGACAACCTACTGCCACAGGCTGAATTGACATTTAAGGCCGCCCTCGCTGGTTATGAGACTGGCAAGGTGGATTTCACCACGTTGCTGGATGCCCAGCGCCAAATCAGACAGGCCAAACTCAACCAGATTAAGTCCCGTGCCGAGGCTCAAGTACGTCTGGCTGAGGTAGAACGTATTCTCGGAGAAGAACTATGAACAAGGGAGTCATTTCAGTTGCCGTAGTTGCTGTTCTGGCTGCAGGTGGTGGGTATTGGGCAGGACAGAATAGTGGAAATGCTCCCCATGCCCACGACACCGTGGCTAGCCCCACTGACTCTGGGAAGGCAGAGCGGAAGATTCTCTATTACCGCAATCCGATGGGTTTGCCGGATACCTCCCAGGTACCAAAAAAGGATCCCATGGGGATGGACTACATCCCGGTATATGAGGGGGAGCAGGACGACGAGCCGGCTTCAGCAAACCAGATCAAGATCAGCACGGAAAAGATTCAGAAGCTGGGTGTTCGAACCGAAGCGGCGACCCTTGAGAGTCTTGATAAGGTGGTTCGGGCTGCTGGCAGAATCGAACCCGATGAACGCCGCACTTACGCTATTTCTCCAAAATATGAAGGCTATGTCGAACGCCTCTATGTGAATGCGACCGGACAGGCGGTTGGCAAGGGACAACCACTGTTTGAGGTCTATAGCCCTGAACTGGTCTCGGCACAGCGGGAGTACGCAATTGCTTCCCAAGGGCTAGAGAGCATGAAATCTGCTGATGACGCTGCCCAGTCTGGCATGCGTCAGTTAGCCGACTCCAGTCTGACTCGCTTGCGAAATTGGGATATTTCTGAGGAACAAGTCAAATCCTTGACCAAATCTGGCGATGCCAAACGTACGCTGATTTTTCGTTCTCCTGTTAATGGCATTGTGGCTGAAAAGAAGGCGGTTCAGGGAATGCGCTTTGCTCCAGGGGATGTGCTCTACCAAATTACTGATTTGGGCACCGTCTGGGTGATTGCTGATGTCTTTGAGCAAGATATTGGATGGGTGAAGTCCGGTGCCAAAGCGAAAGTAAAAATCAACGCTTACCCTGAAAAGACCTTCGAAGGGACCGTTTCCTATGTGTATCCGACCTTGAAGGCAGATACACGGACCATTCCGGTTCGGCTCGAACTCCCCAACCCTGGCAATCTGCTGAAGCCCGGCATGTTTGCCCAGGTAGAACTCCCCACTATTGCCAAGGGTGCTGTAGTCACTATCCCGAACTCGGCCGTAATTGATAGTGGTACCCGGCAAATTGTTCTGATCCAGGCGAAGGAAGGTCGATTTGAGCCGCGTGACGTAAAGCTTGGTGCCCGGAGTGAGAACCGGGTGGAGGTAATCGAAGGAGTTCGGGAGGGTGAGCAGGTTGTTGTTGCAGCCAACTTCCTCATTGATGCGGAAAGTAACCTCAAGGCTGTAGTCGGTGGATTCGGTCATTCCGGCCATGGCAGCTCCTCTCCTGGTGCAGGCCAAGATAAGCCTGTAGGCGTTGGCTACAAGGCAGAGGGCAAGGTTGAAGACCTTGATGCTAAAGCAGGGACCGTGATGCTTGCCCACGGGGCAATCCCGAGCCTGAAGTGGCCTGCCATGACGATGGAGTTCAAGGTGGCCAATCAATCTCTGCTCAAAGACCTCAAACCTGGGACCCCCATCAAATTTGAGTTTGTGGAGCGCAGTCCGGGAGAATGGGTTGTAACCACCATTAGCCCCGTTGCCGCTGTCCCAGTCCAGGCCAATCCTCACGCTGGTCACTGAGAAAAATAAAAGGAGCCCAGCGCGATGTTGGCAAAAATCATTGAATGGTCAGGGCGGAATCGCTTCCTGGTCTTGTTAGCCACGCTATTCATCATTGTTGCCGGTGTCGTTGCTGTCGTACGGACACCGCTTGATGCCCTGCCTGACCTGTCGGATGTACAGGTTATTGTCTATACCGAGTATCCCGGGCAGGCTCCCCAGGTGGTGGAGGATCAGGT
This sequence comes from Azospira sp. MPR-E4, assembly GCF_058809645.1. NCBI lineage: Bacteria > Pseudomonadati > Pseudomonadota > Betaproteobacteria > Rhodocyclales > Rhodocyclaceae > Azospira > Azospira sp. MPR-E4. Next base: position 114,561 of record NZ_JBXAST010000002.1, read on the forward strand.
TACCTATCCGCTAACTTCGGCAATGCTCTCTGTACCGAAGTCCAAGGTGGTTAGAGGCTTCTCGTTCTTTGGCGCCTCCTTTGTTTACATCATCTTTGAGGACGGAACGGATATCTACTGGGCCCGGTCCAGGGTCCTGGAATATCTCAACTTTGCCGCCGGCCGGATGCCCAAGGGTGTTACGCCCCAAATTGGTCCGGATGCCACCGGTGTTGGTTGGGTTTATCAGTATGCCGTCTTGGCAAAGAACAAGACCCTGGCAGAACTCCGTACCCTGCAGGACTGGTACCTGCGCTACCAGCTGACCAAAGCGCATGGTGTGGCTGAGGTTGCCTCCATCGGAGGCTTTGTCCAGACCTACCAAGTTACCGTAGATCCGGTAAAGCTACGGTCTTACGGCATCCCCCTGTCCAAAGTCTCCCAGGTTATTCGGGATTCCAATCGCGATGTGGGGGGGCGTGTCGTTGAGATGGCTGAAACCGAATACATGGTCCGCGGCAAAGGATATCTCCGTGGCACCGCAGACATTGAGAATCTGGTTGTTAAGGCCCAAGGCGGAACCCCCGTCATGATTCGGGACATTGCCCGAGTCGAATTGGCGCCCGATGAGCGTCGCGGGTTGACCGAGCTGAATGGAGAGGGAGAGGTTGTCTCCGGCATTGCAATGGCTCGTTATGGCCAGAATGCCCTAGAGGTCATCCATAACCTCAAGGAGAAGATCGGCGAGATTTCCTCCGGTCTTCCTGAGGGGGTAACCATTGAGACGGTCTATGACCGCTCCGAACTCATTCATCGGGCGATTGACACGCTAAAGCATACCCTGGCGGAAGAAAGCGTCATCGTGGCTCTGGTGTGTGTTGTGTTTCTACTGCACCTACGTAGCGCCCTGGTGGCAATTCTGATGCTGCCTGTAGGCGTCCTGATTTCCTTCATCTCCATGCGTTTGTTAGGGATGAACTCCAACCTCATGAGTCTTGGGGGGATTGCCATCGCCATTGGGGCGATGATTGATGCCGCCATCGTCATGATTGAGAACGCTCATAAGCACATTGAGCGGCTGCCCGAAAATCACAGCCATTCTGAGCGGGTGGAAGCAATGATTGCCGCTTGCAAGGAGGTGGGGCCGGCGTTGTTCTTCTCGCTGTTGATCATCACTGTCTCCTTCCTCCCTGTATTCACGCTGGAGGCCCAGGAAGGACGGCTGTTTTCCCCGCTTGCCTATACCAAAACCTTCTCCATGGCCGGTGCTGCTCTCCTGTCGGTCACGTTAGTTCCGGTCCTGATGATGCTGTTTATCCGCGGCAAGATCATGCCGGAAGCTAAAAACCCGGTGAATCGATTCCTCATCTGGGGATACCGGCCGATTATTGCGTGGGTGATGCGTCGGAAGACTGCCACCATCATCGCTGCGATTGTGGCGATGCTGATCTCAATCTATCCCGCTTCCAAATTGGGCTCAGAGTTCATGCCCACACTGAACGAAGGGACCTTGCTCTACATGCCGGCTTCCCTGCCAGGGATGTCCATTACTAAGGCGGCAGAGCTTCTCCAAACCCAGAACAAAATCATTAAGAGTTTCCCGGAAGTTGCCTCGGTCTACGGCAAGGCTGGTCGCGCCAATACCGCGACTGATCCGGCGCCGACAGAGATGTTTGAGACCGTAATCAACCTTAAGCCGGAGTCTGAATGGCGCCAGGGCATGACAACTGACAAGCTCATAGCCGAAATGGACAAGGCTCTGCAGTTCCCTGGTGTATCTAATGCCTGGACGATGCCGATCAAGGCTCGGATCGACATGCTCTCTACGGGGATCCGTACGCCCATCGGCATCAAGGTCTTTGGTAAAGATTTGAGTGAGATGGAGAGCCTTGCCCGAGAAATCGAAACTGTTGTGAAAGAAGTTCCCGGGACAACCTCGGCCTTTGCGGAACGAATCACTGGCGGCTATTACCTAAACATCGAGCCCGACCGTACCCAGCTTGCCCGGTATGGGCTGGCTGTTGGGGAATTGCAGGATGTGATTGGCCAAGCCTTGGGCGGTGAAATGGTCACCACTACCGTTGAAGGACGGGAGCGCTTCGGTGTGACTGTTCGCTATCCCCGGGAGTTGCGTTCCGATCCGCAGCAAATTGCCCAGCAGGTACTCGTGCCAACTGCGGATGGAGCCATGATTCCGCTTGGGCAACTGGCCAAGGTCCAAGTAGCCAAGGGAACGCCAGGTATCCGAACAGAAAACGCACTGCTTTCCGCTTACATATTTGTGGATATCCGTGATCGGGACATCGGTGGTTATGTTGCAGATGCCAAGAAGGCCGTTGCTGAAAAGGTGAAGTTCCCTCCCGGCTATTACGCCACCTGGAGCGGCCAATTTGAATCCATGGAACGGGCTATCGAGAAGATGAAGGTTGTGGTGCCTGTCACCCTGCTCATCATCTTCCTGTTGCTCTACCTCAATTTCAAACGTCTGACCGAAACGCTCATTGTGATGCTGTCAGTCCCGTTTGCCCTGGTGGGAGGGGTCTGGCTCATGTGGCTGCTGGGCTACAACCTGTCGGTTGCAGTGGCGGTTGGCTTTATCGCACTGGCCGGCGTGGCTGCGGAGACCGGGGTAGTCATGTTGATCTACCTCGACCATGCCTGGGAAGAACTCAAGACCAAGCGTCGGGCATCTGGCCAGGAGCCCAGCCTGGGCGACTTGTACGAAGCGATTATGGAGGGTGCAGTAGAGCGAGTCCGTCCGAAGATGATGACCGTGGTGGCCATCATGGCGGGCCTCCTGCCCATCATGTGGGGTACCGGTACCGGCTCGGAAGTCATGAGCCGTATTGCAGCCCCCATGGTTGGTGGAATGATTTCCTCGACAATCCTCACTCTGGCAGTGATTCCCGCGATCTACGCCCTGATTAAGCAGTGGCGGTTGAAGAATGGGAAAGAGAGTTAAGCGCATTAGGAGAAATATCATGAGAACCAGGATATCCCTTCCGATCCTCTGTCTGTGTCTGGGATTGTCGTCTGCAGCCTTTGCCAATGACGAACATCATCCGGAAAAGCCTCAAACCCCAGCTTCAGCTCCGGCGCCCCTCCAGCAAAGTGGGGGAATCAATACGCTTAAGTCTGATGTCATCAGACTCCGCTTGCAGGTCCAGAAAATCGCAAAGGCCAAAGACGACCAGGAGCGTAAGCGACTGCTGACTGAATACATGCATACCCTCCACGAGAGCATGCAGACGGCAGAAGGTATGGTTGGAGGAATGGAGGGCTGTCCGATGATGGACGAAATGTCGGGAGGCCTGCCTGCGGGCGGTAACCATGAGCATCATATGGAAATGATGAAGCGCATGATGGCGCCAGATAAGCACTGATCTTTATCTGCAGAGGAACTGTTTAGGTTGCGCATACCCGACTAGCAGCCGTGGGGAGGAGCTGAAATGAGTGACATTGATCCCGTATGTGGAATGACCGTAAAGCCGGATTCCCCCCATGCGTCTGATTTTGGGGGGACGCACTACCGGTTCTGTAGCGGCAAGTGCAAGGCAAAATTCGATGCTGATCCGCGGCAGTATCTGCATCCCCGCCAGGAGGAAAAGGCGCCCACCGGTGCTGAGTACACCTGCCCAATGCATCCGGAGGTTCGTCAGCTGGGGCCTGGAACCTGTCCCAAGTGCGGTATGGCTTTGGAGCCGATCATTCCGGAACTGGAGGCAGAGGAAGGCAATTCGGAGTATCGGGATTTCCGGTTTCGCTTCTGGGGCAGCCTACCGCTAACGCTCTTGGTAGTAATGCTGGCGATGGCGGGGCATCAACTCGAATTCCTGGCACCACAGCTACGGACCTGGGCGGAAATGGTGTTGTCCGTTCCCATCGTTTTCTGGGCGGGAGCCCCTTTCTTCATCCGTTGCTGGCAGTCCCTGGTCCACCGGACCCCCAACATGTGGACGCTTATCGGAATCGGTACCGGCGCCGCCTTTTCCTACAGCGTGGTGGCAGCCTTGGCCCCGGGACTGTTCCCGGCCTCGTTTGAAGCTCACGGCCGGATCGGGGTGTATTTCGAGGCGGCGGCGGTGATTATTTCCCTGACGCTGTTGGGGCAAATGCTGGAATTACGGGCCCGCTCCCAAACCTCTGCAGCGATCAAGTCCTTGCTGGGGCTGGCGCCCAAAACGGCGCGTCGGATCAATGCTGACGGGACTGAAGAGGACATCCCCCTTAATTATGTCCACGTGGGGGATACTCTGCGAGTTCGCCCGGGAGAAAAAGTCCCGGTGGATGGTGAGGTTACCGAGGGCTCCAGTGCGGTGGATGAATCCATGCTGACGGGTGAGCCGATCCCGGTGACCAAGCGGCCTGGGGACAAGGTGATTGGTGCCACAATGAATACCTCTGGCAGCCTCATTATTCGCTCCGAAAAGATCGGCTCCGAAACAATGCTGGCCCAGATTGTCCAGATGGTTGCCCAGGCCCAGCGTTCCAAGGCCCCAATGCAGCGCATGGCCGATGTGGTGGCTGGCTATTTCGTAATTGTTGTTGTCGCTATTGCCCTTCTGAGCTTCTTTGGGTGGGGCTTCTTCGGCGGAGAGAAGGGTTGGCTCTTTGGGCTAATCAATGGTGTCTCCGTGCTGATTATTGCCTGCCCCTGTGCCCTGGGGCTGGCGACACCCATGTCCATCATGGTGGCAACGGGTAAGGCCGCTACCCAGGGGGTATTGTTTCGAGATGCCGCGGCTATTGAGCGGCTCCGGGAGATCGATACGCTGATCGTGGACAAGACCGGCACTCTCACAGAAGGCAAGCCTACGTTTGAGTGTGCCATTGGTGCCCCCGGTGTCGATCAACAGGAGGTATTACGTTTAGCTGCCAGTCTTGACCAGGGGAGCGAACATCCCTTGGCTGTTGCGATTGTTCAAGCAGCCCGGGATCAGAGTCTCAACCTGGAAAAGGTTGAGGGTTTCGAGTCCGCCAGCGGCATTGGCGTGAGAGGTATGCTCGCCGGCAAGCAGCTGGCTTTGGGCAATACGGTCCTGATGTCCCAGGATGGTGTGGAGGTAGCCCCCATGGCAGGGCAAGCAGAGACGCTACGCCAAGGAGGGGCCAGTGTCATGTACCTGGCAGCTGACGGCCGCTTGCTCGGAGTCCTTGCGGTATCTGACCCGGTCAAGGCCAGCACTCCGGAAGCATTAGCGGTCTTAAGGGAAGCGGGCCTCCGGGTGGTAATGGCAACCGGTGACGGTGACACCACTGCCCGGGCTGTTGGGCAACGATTGGGGATCAGTGAAGTCCATGGAGAAGTGAAGCCAGCAGACAAGTTGGCCTTGGTTGAACGCCTGCAGAGGGAAGGAAGGGTAGTCGCCATGGCCGGAGACGGCATAAACGATGCGCCTGCACTGGCCAAGGCTGATGTTGGGATTGCCATGGGAACCGGTACGGACGTGGCAATGAACAGCGCCCAGGTGACTCTTGTAAAAGGTGATTTGCGTGGTATCGCCCGTGCCCGCCTGCTATCGGCTGCTACGGTGGGTAATATGCGGCAAAACCTTGCCTTTGCCTTCTTGTACAACGCTTTGGGGGTGCCGGTAGCGGCAGGGATTCTCTATCCAGCATTCGGCTTGGTCTTGTCCCCGATTATCGCTGCGGCGGCCATGAGTCTTTCATCTCTCAGCGTGGTGAGTAATGCCTTACGACTACGTGGCATTAAGGCGGCAAACCTTACATAAAAGTAATGATGCGGTAATGGTTTTGACGGTTTTTCCGGTGCAAGATGGAAATCGTCCGGGGGCAACCGGACGTGATCCCAACTCAACTGTTCAAGGAGATTGTCATGAAAACCAAAATTACTCTTGCTGCGACCCTGGTTGCTGCTGTTGCTCTGTTTTCTAATGGCGCTTTTGCTGCTGCGGACTCCGACAAGGTAACGGCTCCCGAAGCAACGGCTACCAAGACCAAGCCCCATTCCCACATGGAGGAGAAGACTGGCGTTACCGCTCCTGCAAAGGATCAAAAGGAAGCCACTCCTGCTGAAGGTCAGAAGAAGGTTGCCAAGAAGCAGCACTTTCATCCGCGTGACGGCAAGTAAGTCACTAAGGTATGGGCCGGGTATCCCGGCTCGTCATCCCTATGTCGCCATATGAAAACCCTGGACACGGTAATCTCTGTTCATGCCGTCTTTTGGCTGATGCAGTTGGTAGTGATCCCAAGGAAATACGCTTTGGCTTCTGTCGGAATGTTTTGATGCGACGCTGGCAGATCCAATGCAACCACGGCTGTACGAGGGTGCAACCGCCGGCAGATCCTAAGAGTTCCCATTGGAAGAATTTTGGAGAAATGGATTCCATCAAGGCCATCCTCATTCATAACGAGTAAGTGATTGGTTGAGGAACGCCATAAGGAGTACCTCGATGAGAACTGCATCCCAGTCTTCCTCTGACAGGGCGTATGGTGAATGTACTGCCAACAGCCGCCTCGGCTTGGCACCTGTCTTCAAGAAACGCCGACTGCATTTCATATCTCCTGTTCCGGAGGCAATTCGTATGGTTTGCGGCTTTCTTCTTGGGATGGAAGGGGTGAGGTCAGCCATTCCGGAGGGAGATGCTCTGTTGGTCGAATATGACCTGTTCCGGGTCACCTTGGCCCAGCTGGAGAAAACCTGCGCTGGTACTGGGCTCGTTCTGTGCAGCGGATTTCATGGTTGGATGCGAGCAATATGGCGCTTTACTGAAGACAATGAAATTCAGAATGCGGCCCATCCAATTAGTAGAGGATGTTGTAACCATCCTCCGGCCCATACCCGCTAAGGCGCCAGGATAAGGAGCCGCGAAATGCGAACTGAAAGCAAGACAAAGGACGACTCTGCTCATGCACGACATGGGCGAAAAATATGGTGGGGATGGTGGTTCTTTGCTGCAGCTGGATTGTTCTATCTGCTGTCTGAACACCAAGCCCATTTATTCGGCGTTCTACCCTACCTGCTGTTGCTGGCTTGTCCCTTTATGCATCTGTTCATGCACCATGGCCATCACGAACGCCATGCGCAGGAGGACGGGCACAACAACGAGCAAGATGAAAAGAAGGAGACTGGGCTATGAACCATGGTGAATCCGGTTACGGACTTTGGACTCTCGTACTCCTGAACTCCGCCTTCTTCATTTTTTTTGCTGCCAGCTTTTTTAAGCCTCAAACGAAACAGGATTGGCGGACGCTTGGGATGTTTTCAGCCTTTCTGGTTGCGCTCTTTACCGAGATGTATGGATTTCCGCTGACCATTTATCTGCTGTCTGGATGGTTGACGAAGTATTTCCCTGGGATCGACTGGCTATCTCATGATGCAGGTCATTTACCGGAAATGCTGTTCGGTTGGAAAAGTAACCCGCACTTTGGCCCCTTCCATTTGCTATCGACCGTATTCATTCTTGGGGGCTTCCTACTGCTAGCGAATGCCTGGCCAGTTCTCTACAAAGCACAAAGGAGCAGTACGCTGGCGACGGAGGGACCATATCGGCGGATTCGGCACCCACAATACCTAGCCTTTATTCTGATCATGTTTGGGTTTCTGTTGCAGTGGCCAACAATTATTACCCTTCTATTGTTCCCTCTTCTCGTGACGACCTACGTCAAACTAGCTCATCGGGAAGAGCAAGTTGGCCAAGCTATGTTTGGTGAGGCATGGCGCGATTATGCTGAGCACACTCCAAGGTGGATTCCCATAATCCGGGTTGAAGAGACTGGTGACTCCGCATAGAGGGGGGGCTTCTCCCGTCTAGGCAACTGCTATGGAATCTGACCGAAACGTGACCGGTTTGTAATTTCCCCGTTATGGGGGAGACAGGTTACCCCAGGCAAACTCTCCCTATGAGGCAATGAGCCTTTATGTTAGAGGGAGAAATCATGTCTGAGGTGACCCCATTCAGTAGCGCTAGAGCCCAGGTTGAGTCTCATCTGGATTTTGCCGGTCAACTGGCTATTTTAAATCTAGAGTACGCAGCCAAAGCACTCTCAAATCATCTCTCTACGGCCAAAGAATTTCTGCGCCAGCCAGCAGAGCTGGCTATTCTTGACTATGACCGGCCTGGGAAATGGCTAGTGGGTTTTAGTTGTTCTGCGATTGATTATTGGAAGACGCATTCCATCGATTGCTTTGAATATCAGTATCGGATTTCCCAGGTTCTAACCGCATATTCGGCGAAGGAAGATTCTGGAAGATAGATAACCCCCTGATACCGACAAACTATCACTCTCATGGCTGGGGCATCGTCAATTCCTCCTGTGGCCAATGCCTCTATGTCTTCGGCTCAAGGCGGACATGAGGGGCATGGGAATGGGGGGGGGAATGCTGAAGGCGGAGCCTTTTCTGGGGCTTTGAGCCAGGCGATTGCGCAACAGGCAGGTAGTCCCATGAGCACCCATGCTGCTCATGGTGGAGTTGGGTCCAGTGGTAATAGCCAAGGAATTGGGCACTCATCTGGAATGCTATCCAATAATGCTGCGGGGCACTCCGCGCATTTCCCGATCGGACAAGGGGGGCATGGCAGTCACGATTTTCAGCAAAAAATGCTAGGGGTGCGTGCTTACCGGCAGCAACTCATTGCGTCGAACATCGCGAATGCTGACACCCCTGGCTATAAGGCCGTTGATATTGATATTGAGCAGGCTGCTGAGATCGTCCGAGGAGCTTCAGCATCTCTCCCGTTGGCAAATACTGTGCAAGGTCACTTATCTGGAAGCAAGCAGCCCCCTCCTTTTCCCCTCAAATATCATGTTCCCTATCAACCAGCAGCTGATGGGAATACAGTAGAGATGGATGTTGAGCGAGCAAAGTTTGCAGAGAATTCGACGATGTATGAATTCTCCTTGGATCGGGTCAGCGGCCATTTCAAGCACATGATGGAGATGCTGCAAAATTTGAAATGAAGCGTTCGGCTTTTTATCCCTAAATACGCCGGGATATATCCGATAAAGACCTAAGTTGCCGAGCAACTATGTTAGGCAGAATTTATAGGAATGTATGAAGCGAAAACGGCTCCCAAAGGGAGCCGTTCAGATGGACATCAAAATTGATTAACCGCGATGCCCGCTGTGCAACAGATTATCAAGGCGCATGACCTCGTCACCATGCATCATGATCTTCTGGCCGTCTTTGGTTTCCATTACGGTGTCCTTCTTCATGCGCGTGGCACGACCGAACTTGTCTTCCATGCTCATTTTCCCATCTTTGAAGATGTAGAGAGTAGAGCCATCTTTCAACTCGATCGATTTCTCAACTTGAGAGGCGTCGACGGCGAAGGCGGATACACATGCGGTACTCAGGGCGGCAATGATTAGTGCTTTCTTCAGCATTTTTATCTCCTTATTTAGGTGTACTGCAGTTCCGATATTAGGGGTTTCATCCTGACAAAATGCCGTCACCAAGGTGACAATTGTGTCATCCCGGTGTCAGTGCATTAGCCCCCCTGATAGCTCGGATTTTCAGCTACATAGACCGTAATGCCATCTGCGCCAGGCATGATTTTCGAAAGAGGAAACGCGGCAGTTCCCAACGTATCAAAGGTCCAGACAACAGTCTTGCCTCCGACATTGATCTTGACGGTTTCCAGGCGAGTGACATTTACGTGCTTGGTACCGCTATCCACAGTGATTTCTCGATCGGCACTTTTGGTGGCGGCGTATCCAAATGCTGCTTGCTGATTTGCCGTCGGGCTTCCCTTGCTTTCTGCAACATGGCTAAGCCAATGAATGGCACCTGCCTCGGAGTAGTCTTCGTGGGCATAAGTCGTACCGACAGCCGCTAGACTCATAGCAGCGATTGCCATCAGTTGGGAAATCTTCGTCTTCATGGTTTTCTCCTTGTGACATCTAGTTAATTGAGGCGGACTATCGCGTCCAACCGTGATGCCATCTTAGGAGTCGTAAACCAACAGAACGCTGACCCAGGCGTTACGTTTATGAAAGCATTTTGATAAGAATTGTCAGGAATGCTTCCATAAACATTAAAGGCTATAGAAGTAGTAGCCAGGCCTTCTTATATGCGTGTAAGTTTTATTCATGGTCTATTGCCCTATTAAAGTCATTGGCGCTATCGTTTCCAATAATGATATTTGGATGAATTGAGGCGCGCCTTATGGGGCTGATTGTTGGGGATGATGGACTCCCTGCTGACGAAGTGGGGATCTGGGCCAAAGACAAGCACAAGTACCTTACTCGATACTTGGATATTTCCCGAGCCACTCGTCGGAAGTACATAGGCGAACGAAAGGGAGGTGCTGTTTATTTCGACCTTTTCTGCGGGACGGGCCGCTCGAAAGTTCGAGATACCGGTGAATGGATTGATGGCGGTGTCGTGGCTGCCTGGAAGACCAGTGTCGAGGGAGGCGCCCCCTTCACTGCCCTCCATATCTCGGATTTAGACGAAGAACGGCTGAAGGCCTGCACCAGTCGCCTAAAAGCACTCGGAGCTCCAGTGCATCCGATACACGCTAGTGCTGCACAAGCAGCAGACCTAATGGTCAAGGCGGTTAGCGGATATGCACTCCACTTTGCATTTATCGACCCCTACAATCTGGAGGCATTAGATTTTCGGGTAATCCAGGCCCTGTCGAGGCTCAAACGGATTGATCTTCTGATCCACTTAAGTGCGATGGATCTTCAACGCAACCTGGCGATCAATCTATCTGCAGAACACTCTGCCTTTGATGCATTCGCACCCGGCTGGCGCCAAGGAGTGTGTACTACCACCACCCAACTTGAGGTTCGCCGACAAGTGGTGGATTACTGGAGAGAATTGGTGGCCAATCTTGGTGTATGGCCTTCAACGGAGATGAAACTGATTACCGGAACGAAAAACCAGCCGCTTTACTGGCTCCTCATGGCCGCCAAGCACGAACTGCCGCACAAATTCTGGGAGACGGCAGCAAATGTGGAGGGCCAAGGACGACTTTTCTAGTAGGCCACTTGCTGGGCCGAAGGGTAAGCATCCCAGGTACGGCCCTTGAAGACTCGTCCATTTGCTTTCTTGTGGCGCTTAACGCCATCTGCGCCCCATCCTCCCCACTGTTTAAAGAAGAAGGCAGAACCGGCGGCATCTGCCTGTTCCTGGACGTTGGTTACCCAGTCCTCTTGCATGGGCCGGGCATGATGCCCCGATTCACCGCCAACAATGACCCAGTGAATCCCTGTCAGGTCGATCTCGCCGATATCTTCCAGCAAAGGCTCCACCGACAAAAAGCGGATACTTGCCTCTACCTGCCGCAGGTAATCGATACGGGGAACACCATATTTCCGGTCTTCCACCGAAACCCCAAGCCACACATTACTCGGGCATCCCCGCTCCCTGAAGTACTGAGGTAGGCGCTCAGCCCGCTTGGTCAGAATCTGGTAAGTGTGCTGAGGGGTATTGCGGATGACGTCAAAGACTTGGTCTAGGAACGTATCCGGAATGTCCTCGTGGAAGAGGTCGCTCATGGAATTGACGAAGTAGACGGTCGGCTTTTTCCGTTGCAGCGGTTGCTTCAGCCGTTCCGGCAGGATGGCCAACTTGAAGCCATTTTCATAGCCTGGCGCCCCCATGGCATGCAACCGACGAGCCATAACTTCAGCGTAGCAATGCTTGCATCCGGGAGATATTTTGGTGCACCCGGTTGTGGGATTCCAGGTTTGTTCAGTCCACTCGATACTGGTTTGAGTTGTCATAGCAGCTCCTTCCTACAAGCAGTAGTCCTTAATCTCACTAGGCCAGTTAATCAGACTGCAAGGCCGTCGATCAGTTTGGAGAGGGCCGTCCGTAAAGGCGCCTGATCCGCTCGCCCTAACCGTCCCCGGACCTTGGCCACGAGTTCTTCAATGGAGGATCCCTGGTCATCGTCGTTTCCATGCACCAGGTGCATACATTGCTCAATGACTTCGGCTCTGGGATTGACCTCTCCGCTTTCGTAGCGACAGAGCGTCGATTGAGAAACGCCAAGAAACTTGGCGAATTCAGCCTGACTCCTGCGATCACGGGCTTTTCGGATTAACTCGGGAATGTTGGTGATCATTGAGGCGTGTGACGAATAATGTATGTTTTGCATTATATATGCATTTGGCGCATATTAATGCCCTAAGTGGAGTTGCCTGCATGTGCTTGCTAAGACCTCGGGGGGAATGTGTGATGCCCCATGAGGGGGCGGTGCCGAAGTCGGAGCGCTATTTCGTTCTCAGACTCGTTTGACGCTAGTTGTTTGGCTAAGTAAAGACCTAGTTACGCCCGAACTTAGACGTTGAACAAAGTCTGGGCAGACGAACCGGATGTTCGGAGGTGTGCGAATGGAACTTGCTGAGCAGATCCAGCGGGATATCGGTGAGTTGGTCGATAAGCATCGGCATGTTGAACTCGACAGTCCTGCGAGGAATGAAAAGCTACAGCGGTGGCTGGCCAGCATCAATTCGCCAACCGGGACGCAAAAAAAGCGTCGCCGCGTAATGACATGGGACAAGCTCAATGAGCGCGTCCAGCAGGGATACGGGATGGGACACGGCGCTGACTATCAGCCATGGCTTACCCTCCGGCGGAAGAACTCATCTCGTGAGTCCAATCAAGTCGCAGCACACTTACATCCGCTGCATCGAGTTGGGTATTTCTTTTCCCGCGGCGAGTACCAGATCGCACTTTTGCTTCTATGGCTGCAGATTCATGATCTGCGGGAGCAGTACCCCCTTTGGCCAATTGCGCATCCTCATCCCCTGTATGGAACTCCGGGAACTGATGGGCTGCAGCTAGGCTACTGTACTGGCCTCTTTGACATTGCAGCGGAAGCTGGGATCGACCACGGCTACTTTCCTGGTACTGATATTCCCTATGTTGCCACCATCGACTTTCTCGTCACCGTACGGAACGGTAACGAGTTCGAACTGGTAGCAATCTCCTGTAAGCCGATTGAGGATCCGGATCAGGAGGTGAAGTGGCGAACGCTAGAACGCCTGGAACTTGAGCGACGCTACGCAGAACGCATGGGAATCCGGTATCTCATCATGAGTTCGCGGTTCGTCCCAATTTTGATGGCCGGTCAGCTGGAATGGTGTATGGAGCGTGCCAGTCTGAGCGATGTGCCGCACCTCGCCGAATGCGTTGATGAGTTCTCATACGAATTTGCAGCGCTGCCACATCTGTCCGTCTCCGATGCGGTGGCCCGTGCGTCCGAGAGCCAGAAGATGTCTCTCGAGGAAGGCTGGATGGTCTTTCGTCACTGTGCCTGGACTCAGGCGATTGACATCGATCTTTCTGTCCCGCTTCTAACCTCCTATCCTGCGCGTAGGAATGGTCGCGTCCTTAGGGAGAAATTACGGGGCTCCCTATTTGAAGGGAGTGCGAAATGACGAACGTCGGGGTTGGCTTCATTTTCAGAGTGCAGGAGGACAACTGTACCGTCTGCCGCGGTCTCTATCGTGTCGTGGATGAATTGGGGGCGAATGATGGACTAGACAATCCTCTCGTCGTAATACAAATTCCGGAGCCCCCGCCACCTAGGGAGACTGGTAAGAGGCAGCCAAGCTACTACGCTAAGGGGTTCAGATACGTACGCCTTGATACGCTGCATGAGTTGCTAGATGAACGGAAAGCCCTCCAGTCCGAGACATTGCCCATTCCTCCCTGGTGGGGAAAGTCAGATGCGGAACTACTCGCTGCATGTCCACGAAAGCGGTGGGTGCAAATTGGTGAAGAATGGGCCACTCCCGAGGTAGTTGCGCGGGAGGCGAAATGGCGGTTGATCGAACCGTTGATCGTTATGGCAGAAGCCAAGTTGGTGTCCAGTATCGCGGAATTAGATGCGTTGGTTCCTGCTCGAGCAAAGGCAGCCAAGATTGGCGCCAACCAGATTTATGACGCACTGCATCGCTACTATGCCTTCGGTCAGAACAAGGATGCATTGCTGCCAAATACGCCCAATAGAGGGGGGAAGGGGAGCGTTCGCTTTGGACGGAACGGCATTCGATTAGGCGCTCCCAATCAGGCGAAAAAAGTGGGCAATAAGGAGCTGGAAGGGAAGATCTGTGATGAGCAGGATCGTCAAAACATACGTGACGGCTTTTTCATGTTCGCCCGGCCTGGAGTGTCACAAAAGGAACAGTTCATTGCCTTCAGTTCGACCTTCTACAGCGATGGTTACAAGAACGAGAATGGCCGCCAGCTTCCGCTACTCCTGCCGGCGAATCAGCGTCCCACCGAGCGTGAGTTCTTCTTCCATGGACCGAACAGTTCAGACCGTGAGACGGCTTTGGTTCGGATTATGGGGGAGGGAGAGTGGGCAAAGAACTACCGCCCGCTTGTTGGATCGGCCCGGGACGGAATTCATGCAATCGGGCAGGTCGGATCGATCGATGCCTCGCCGATCGATGTGAACCTGGTGGCATGCTTCGACAGTACCAGTCCAATCGGTGTGCCGCGTGGTCTCTTCGTCAGAGAAGCCCTTCTGGGGCTTTGGTGTGGAGCACATAACGTGATTGGTGGGCCTAGTACTGCAGATGCCAATCTCACGATCCTACGGGCAGCCCTTGGCAAGGAGAAGGTACTGGCTCGTCTTGGTCTGTCTGACATTTCCCCCGATGATTTTTCGAGTTTTCTATTTACTCGCCTGTTATCTGACAACGGTGAGCTTCGCGCCATCGCTGGTATGGAAGCATGCGCGAAGAAGGTCCGAGTCTCAATCGAGTTTGTCGAAAGCGGGCGAGCCGACAGAAACTCACCGTCAGAAGGCGGGCATCACGCACGGCACGCGGGAATCGATCATAAACTTCCCGGAACAACCTACGGGAGGAAGCCGAAGCGCGGAGAGGTGTTGCCAATCCGCAATGCGCTCTTATCTTTGTTTGGGTACGAACGCTTGTTGTGGCAATGGATGCATTGGGCAAACACCAAACAACGAGTACCGCATCTAGTACCTACCGAGATGAAGCGTGCGATGGCCGGGCGGTCTTACAACCCCACCCGGATTGAAATCTATCGATGGGCAGAGAGAGAGGGGTACGTCAGCAAGCGACCGGTGGACGAACTATATCTGCGTTCGAATCTACTACCCACCTACACGGCGAGTGTGCAGAGGAACGGGCTGGTACTTCACCGGCCTGACACCGGGAACCGCGTTGAACTGCTCAAAGATGCGCTTTTCAATAGTGAGTACATTGAGCAGTCATGTCTGTATCACAACTTTGCGCACAACGAGCTACGGCATGTAGAGGTGAAGGTCGATCCAGATGATCTTTCCGAGATTCTTCTGGTTGATGCTCAGGGGATTCATCCCATTTCGAATATCTCCCGAGACGTGATCGTCGTACGTGAGTATTACGTCGCCGACTTGATCGCGAGCAACGAAGCGAATCGTTTGAATCGGGTTGAAACCCAGTCTGAGGACCATCAAGCAGTATCTGATCAACGGATGTCCAGGCTTGCCGAGGTCGATGACGCCCGCGAAAACCGAAAAAGCGCCGAAGCTGAAGGCCGTCGCACTGAGGCCAAGGTTAAGCGGGAACGTGTGCGGGAAAACCAGCGGCAGGAAAAGGCTGCTCAGCTCGATCAAGCAACAAGGCGGGTTGCTAACCAGAATACTTCCCCAGCCACGGAATGGCGCAAGGGTCATTCCGATCCCGTTGGGCCGGCAGCCAGTAACGTTGTTTCAATCAGTTCATCATCGAAACTAAAAAGTGCGCTCACCGAGCGACTGACTAAGTTTCAGGATACGGGGCGCTGACCTATGTCGATAGAACTCGGACAACTTACTGATGAGAGCCATCCGTTCTTGTCTCCCTTGGCTACTGCTTTACAGGTCGACGATATCTTGCCCCGCATCCGGTATTCGCCGCTAGATGGAGTTGATGTAGCAAGCCTGAGCAATAGTGAGCGTCACGTCTTGCTTGATCTGATGCAGGAGCGGCTGTTTGAGCCGACGACGACTACCTTGGAGCTGGCGACGCGGCTATTCCGCATGATTCGTCGGGGGTACCTATCGAGAGATCCAAGGCAGTTAAGCATACGAAAGGAAACGATGGCGTTGGCAGCATGTAGCGGCAAGAAGCTTTCTGAGCTCCCATCATCTTCAGCCTACGCCCAATGTATCCGTGTATCCGGAGAAACCGGAACAGGAAAAAGCTACGAGATTAAGAATGCATTACGACTGCTGCCCCAGTGCATCGTGCACTCAGAAAACAAGGCGGCTGGCTGGTCACACCAGGTCCAACTAGTGTGGCTATATGTACCCATGTCGCATGATGGAACCCTCGGTGGGCTCTTACTAAATATCCTTTGCGCTATCGACGAAGCAGTCGGGACAAGCTATTCGACGCAACCGTCTCTCATCCGTTTGAGCAACGAGAAGCTCGCTGTCCATGTCGGCATTATTCTTAGAATCCATGCAGTCGGTGTCCTGGTAATTGATGAAATTCAGCAGCGCAATTTTTCTGGAAAGGCGCATGGCGGTCTGGCTGCGCTGTTCTTTCTCCGTCTGCTGAACTTCGGGATACCGATGGTCCTCATGGGCAATCCGTTCGGTCTAGGAGCGTTGGATCGCTATTCTCAAGATGTTAGACGCACGAGTTCGGCTGGATCGTTCGATTTTGAGCCCATCAGTTTAGATGACTTCGACTGGCACAAATGCATTGCGCCAGGCGTTTGGCGCTACTACGTGCTTCCTGAACCTATGACATTCAGCGATCCGGGAGGAAAAATCCTATTCCAATATAGCGGCGGATTTCGCGACTACGCATGCCGGATATGTCATTCAGCCCAACGACTGGCGCTTGATTTGAATGAACGAGCACTCACTGTGGAGCATCTTCAGCAGGCTTATGAGGGGGTCGATTTCTCGCAGAAGGATCGGGACCTCATCGAAGGATTCGTCCATCGCGACCCTATTCGCCTCCTGGATTTTGAAGACGTTCGCTGCGAGCACTATGCCAACAAATGGGGCTTGCTGAGCCAGACGAAAGACAATTCCAAAGAGCCAATGGCCGAGCAATACGGGAGCAAATCGCCTCTGACCACCGAGTCGGAGATGGCACCACCGGAATCCGCTGGCCGGAAGAAGAGTCCCCATGAGCGAGAGATGACCGCCGCAAAGCAGACAGCTGCTAAACGAGCTAACGCCGAGAAGAAGCGAGCTGAGGGAAAAGCCCAGTGTGACGGCGATGACCTCCGCAATGAGGGGTTGAAAAAATTTCTCATCAAGGGCTTTGATGCATTCCGAGACGTCGCCTGAGTCACCCACATAGAAGGGACTTTGTATGCAGTCAGCCTGCAGTGCTAATCAATCAGCGTCTGCTGCCACGGTAATTCTGGAGAGGAGTCAGATTCTGCCGTTTTTCCCTGCATCACTACCTGATGAGTCGTTGGCATCTCGTGTCAGTCGCTTTCACATTGAGCGCGGAAATACCAAAACTCTTGAGACGTATCGGGAGCTATTCGGCTCATCACCATTTGCTATGTCCAACTTGTTCATGCCGCGAATTGAAGCCCTGGCAAAAAGAATGCCCGGTGACCTCAATGTGAACGTGGAGAAGCTAATTCATGAAGGCACCTTACTCCCGATAACTCGGCTCTTTACCACCAGCACAGCGACTTGGGCATCGGCTGATTATGTCCGCAGAAGCGTTGGCGAATCTGGCGCAACGCGAATTTGCCTCGAATGCATTAAGGAAGACGTGGCTCAGTTCGATACTGCGTATCTTCACAGGTCACATCAAATCCCGACTGTCACAGCCTGTTGGAGGCACGGGTGGAGGTTGCTGGACAATTGCCCAGAATGCGGCTGCCCTATCGAATCACCAAAAGACCTGACTCTCGCCCCCTGGCAGGGGTGTTGTTGCGGATATCAGTTTGAGCTGGCGGAGGTAGAGTCGTCCGCCTACGTGGCATCCAGTATAGAGAAGGACATTGCAAGGTTTGCAAACCTTGTATTGGCCCATGTGCCGAAAAGAATGCTGGCCGAGAACCTGCCCAGGGTTCTCCGCGAAAGGGCGCTCGAGCGAGGATTTCGCTGGGGCGCTGAGAAAGTCGACCGGTTGAGTCTTCAAGCTGCGATGGAATCCTACTACTCGCCGGAGCTCCTTGCCCGACTGGATCGAGCGTATGCGAAGGGGAAGACGGAGAATTGGTTTCACTTTCTCGGCTTAACGAAGGGGGCAATTGAAGGGCCATTAAATAGGAACCTATTGCTCGCAAACTATCTGTTTCAGGACGCTGAGACATTTCTGGAGAGGCTGGCCGATATTGAGGCTCAAGGCCCCTATGTAGTCGCACATGAGGTACCTCCCGATAACGCATACGCTCCCACTCCGGTTAATCGTACCGCCGATGGAGTGAGTCTTCTCGTTGATCGACTGGCAAAAATTGCAATAGACCAAAATCTCGATATTAGCGATTTATGGCGTGATCACTATGGAGCCATGAAGCGAATCGCTATCGCCGGGTCGAAAGCGGGAATTGAAGCCTTGAAGAAGGTGATAGAGAGGCGAAGTTCTAAGCCGGCTAAGAAGCTGGTGCGATCATCGGCCAAGGTGCATCCGAGAGATGCTGATTGGGCTGAGGAAATCAAAAAAACTGCCGTTCGCCTTCTTAATGATTCTGACCGGCCGATGCGAGTTTCAATGGGGTCGTTAGTTAGAAACACCGAGTTCAAGCCAGCTGCCTGGCCGGATGCGATCTGCTTCCCCCTAACTCGTGCAGCGTGTATTGAATTCCAGGAGTCTCAATGGCATTTCTATGCGCGGCGCGTACTGTGGGCGATGGCTCGCCACCATGGAAAGGTCGTCGCTCGAAGTCTCATCACCGAAGATGCCGGGCTTGAACATCACCGCGCTAGCGATGTTTATCATTACCTTGTTTCGTTGGCAGTCATTCCCGTTGCTCCGTTTAAGAAACAGCTTGAGGCTAAAGGAATCCATCTTGATTGGTCAGGTCCCTGCCCGGGAAAAGAGTATCGAAAGGCGGGGCGCGGCTATCAAAAGACCGGCGCAATAACCGCTTATGTACCACCGGAATTCGCTGGGCAGACATGAGCGGAAGCCTTGGTGGAAAAGTCCATGAGTACCGATATCGGTCTATTCGACGGATATCCAATCAACCTGCCATCGCTGGTCGACGGTGAGACCTTGTACTCCTGGTGCGCGCGGTATCACCGATTAAGTGGCAATGTAAATGCTAGCTATTCCTGTGTTCAGCTATTCGGGACCTCTCGTCTCTTGCTAAAGCATGATTTCCCGAAGAATCTGTCGGAGTTTAGCAAGAGAACGGGCAACTGCTTAGGCACCTCGGAAACCTTGGCGTTGGAAAGGACACTGCTGGGGTACTACGCTAATTTCATCTCACCACCACGCTACCAACAGGCATTGGCAGCGGTTTGTAATCAGCGAGCGGCAGAGCCAAAACACCTGCTTGGGTTGATGGCCAGTCGGGTGGGCGCTTCGCATCCTTTGAAGGCTTGCCCTGAGTGCATACAGCACGACCTAGGTGAATTAGGGTTTTCGCGCTGGATTCTTGAGCATCAGTGGCCGTCCGTCTGGGTATGTCGCCATCACGGTATTCTGCTTCGTCGCTTGAAAAGCAGCGCTCAGCGACGGGGACTTCGGGATTGGACTTTGCCAGAGGATCACTCCTGCAACGATTGGGAAAGTCTGCCGCACCTTAATGGAGCGTCAATCACCAAGTTGGTGCGCATTGCTGACATAAGCGCAAGTATTGCCCAAATGTCGGTGATATTTGATGACGACCGCCTGAGAATTGTGTATCGGCAGGGAGCGCGAGACCGCGGATGGGTCTCATTTGATGGGTCGCTTCGTACATTGCTGATCAGACAGCACTTAAAGGTCGAGTTCGGTGATCTCGAAAACGTGCCTGGATTCGGCTTTCTTGCCGATACCGACCTCGATCCGAGTGGCACAGGAGTCGTCGGCTTGTTGACCAGGCGCTTCCCCGGACTGCACCACCCTTTAAAGCATGCTGTGTTGATTGCATTCCTATTTGACTCAGGGGAACACTTTTTCGACGCGTATCGAAGCGCTATGTCAGCCGAGATATCTAATGAGCTTGACGCCATGGTGGGCGACTGGCGTGAAGGATTGCGGCAGCTGGTCGAGTTTGACAAGTGGTCAGTGACCCGTGCTGCAAAAGCAATGAGGATACCATTGTGCCAGGCATGTCGGTGGCTGGATTCGGTTGGTGTGCCGTTCGAACATCGGCCTCGTGTGCTAAACGACCAGATGAAGGTGCAACTTAGAAGTCTGCTGGAAGCAGGTAACGATTACGGGCAGATTGCTGAAATAACTGGGTTGAAAAAGAGTCTTGTCCGGGCATTCGCAGGCTCAGAACCTTCTTTACGGAACTCCTGGAGAGCGCAGCGATTTGAGCGCCGTCGTGCTAGCCATCGAGCTCGTGCCATGGAGTTGTTTAATTCCCAGCACGGGGTTTCCATCAAGGCATTGAAGTCGATAGAGGGAAATGGATTGGCGTGGTTGGAGCGTCATGATCGGGAATGGCTCGCAGAAGTCGCTCCTTCTCTTTGGTAACTTGAAACGAGATTGTCGCGCGGGCCTCCGCAGCCATCCTCAAAACAATAGTTGTTTGAAAGGCTAACAAATTAGGCACTTACATCTTTTTGTCGAGCCGAGTAATCTAGGGGCTGTGAGTCAATTGCTTGAAACCATGACTCAACCATATGAATTTTCGCGATTTCAAGAAAATATTGTGCGGTGACACTTTCGGTGCAGCAGGGGAGCCTCGGGCTCCCCTTTTCATTTGGGGCCTTTTCCCCTATGGGGACCGGCGGACGCGGCTGCAGGAATTTTCCCGTTCCGCCGTACGGGGTTGGCATCGCCCTTGCTAAAGAATGTGAACTAATACACAAAAATGCGGAGAGAACAGATGCTGCAGAGTCCTTCCATGTCCCTGTCCAGCCGCGAGAAAGGCTGGCTGCCCCTGGGTGGCAAGACCGGCAAGATCGCCATGGGCTGGGCCACCTACCTCAACCGGGACCGCTACCCCGTGCTGGAACAGGCCTTCGAGGGCTTCGCCTCGACCCGGGTGCGCATCCTGCAAAGCTGGGCCGAGCAGTGCTGGCACCACCTGGAAACCCTGGCCGGGGACCTTCAGGCCCTGCATCCCCAGCGGCCCCGCAGCCTGTTCCAGGAGAAGAAGAGCTTCGCCCGGGACTTCTCCGAACTGTTCCTCATCGACAGCAACGGGGTGGTGCTGGAATCCACCCAGGGCAGCCGGGTCGGCGCCCGGGACCTGCCCGCCCGGGCCGTCGCCGCCGGCCTCCAGGGACGCTTCCTGCACGGCCCCTATGTGGACCCGGTGACCAAGGTCCTGGGTCCGTCCTCTTCCCGTTTCCACGACGCGGTGACCCTGATGTTCTACCTGCCCATCAACGTGGCCGGGGAATTCGCCGGGGCGGTCTGCGGCCGGGTGCCCAACGACGTGGTGGGAGACCTGATCCAGCGGGAGGCGGGGCACATCTTCCGGGATTCGGGGGACAACTACCTGTTCATGGTCAAGGCCGAGTTCGACCCGTCCATCCAGCCGGGCACGGCCCTCTCCCGTTCCCGTTTCGAGGACGCCACCTTCTCCCTGGGGGACAACCTGAAGCAGGGGGTGCGCACCGACTACGGCACCGTGCGGGTGCGGGAGCACACGGAACTGGAACTGGTGTTCAACGACCCGGCCACGGGCCAGCTGCACCCCGGCGTGCGGGAAACCATCCGCAAGGGGCAGAACCTGTTCGTCACCTATCCGGGCTATTCCGACTACCGTCACGTGCCGGTGATCGGCAAGGGCGTCACCTTCAGCCTGCCCGGCTCGCCGGACCGCTGGGGCATGATGTGCGAGGCCGATCTGGAAGAGGTCTATCGCTACCGCAGCATCGCCTACAAGCTGCAGAAGCTGTACTGGCTGGTGGTGATCCTGGCCTGGGGCCTGGGCGTCGGGGTGCAGGAGCTGTTGGGCCTGTCCGGCCTGCCGGCCCGCCTGCTGGAGCTGGGCCTGGTCATCGGCGGCGGCTTCTTCTTCAACCTGTTCGGCATGAAGCCACTGAGCCAGCGCCTGCGCAAGAGCAGCAGCGTGCTGCGCTCCATCGCCGAGGGCGGCGGCGACCTCAGCCAGCGTCTGCCCACCAGCGAGGGAGGCAGCGACGAAACCACGGTCATGTCCCAGTGGATCAACAGCTTCATCGACAACCTGGAACAGATCATCCGCCGGGTGATCCAGACCTCCGGCGAGATCGACGGCACCAACGGCACCCTGCAGGAAAAGAGCCGGGCCACGGCCCTGGCCTCGGCCCAGATGGCGGCGGAGATGCGGGAAACCGAGGAATCCATCCGGGGCCAGGTGGAGGACATCAACGCCGCCAGCCAGAAGGTGGAGGCCATGCGCGAGGCGGTGGCCCAGGTGACGGCCGAGGCCCGGCGCCAGATGGAACTGGTGCAGTCCCGCAGCGCCGGCATCCTGGAGTCCGTGGGCGGCGCCACCCGCACCATCCGGGACCTGGAAAGCAGCACGGCGGAGATCGGCCGCATCGGCACGGTGATCCACGAGATCGCCAGCCAGACCAACCTGCTGGCCCTCAATGCCGCCATCGAGCCGGCCCGGGCCGGCGAGGCGGGCCGGGGCTTCGCCGTGGTGGCCGACGAGGTGCGCAAGCTGGCCGAGCGCACCGCCGACGCCACCAAGGAGATTGCCGCCATGATCGGCGGCGTTCAGTCCCGGGCCGAGGATGCGGTGGTGAGCATGGACACCGGCATGAGCGAACTGGAAGAGGGGCTGCGCCTGGCGGCGGATGCGGCCTCGGAAAAGCAGGAGGTGCAGGACATCCTGGAGCACCTTTTCGCCACCATCGACGAACTGGAGGCGGCCACCCGCGCCACCGGCGGCCGCATCGAGACCATCGCCGTGGCGGCCGAGGCGGTGCGCCAGTCGGTGGATGAATCCAGCCGCAGCACCGCCCTCACCAGCGGTGCGGTACGCACCCTGGATCAGCTGGTGGGCCAGTTCAAGGTCTCGGCCGCCTGAAGGCGGCGGCTGCAAACGACAAGGGCCGCATCAGCGGCCCTTGTGCTTTCCGGCGTTGGCCGGGGGGCTCAGTGGCCCAGGCTGCTCAGCTTTTTCTCGATGACGTCCAGGGGCACGGCGCCGGGGATGCGTTCGCCGTCGGCGAAGAACAGGGTCGGGGTGCCGGTGATGTTGAGGCGGCGACCCAGTTCAAAGGACTTCTGCACCGGGCCGGTGTCGCAGTCGGTGCGGCCGGTGAAGGGCTTGGCGGAAGTCATCATGGTGCTCCAGGCGGCAGCCCGGTCGCTGGCGCACCACACCTGCTTGGACTTCTCCAGGGAGTCGGCCGAGAGGATGGGATAGAGGAAGGTGTAGATGGTGATGTTGTCCAGCTTCTGCAGATCCTTGATGAGGCGCTTGCAGTAGCCGCAGTTGGGGTCCTCGAAGGTCACCAGGATGCGCTTGCCGTTGCCCTTGACCTGCTTCACCGCCAGCTCCAGGGGCAGTTCGGAGAACTTCACGGCGGTCAGTTTCTTCAGGCGTTCGGCGGTGACGTTCTGCATGGTCTTGCCGTCCACCAGGGTGCCGATCAGCAGCACGCTGACCTTCTCGTCGGTGTACAGCACCTGGCCGTCGGCGAAGACCTCGTAGAGGCCCAGATAGCCGGACTTGGTGACGCTCTGCACCTTGCCGTTGATTTTGTCTTCCACGGCCTTTTTCACCGAGGCTTCGTCGGCGGCGGCCGGCAGGGAGAGGAGGGCGCCGGCGCAGAACAGGGCGGCCAGGAATTTGAGTTGTCGCATGGAGGACTCCAGTGGGGAAACTTCAGGATTCGAGGGCGTAACGCACCAGGGCGCTTTTCAAGGGGCCGAGGCGGTTCACCAGGTTGAGGCCCAGATTGCGCAGGGGCTTCAAGCCGGGCAGGTCTTCGCGGAAGAGGCGGCGCAGGCCGTCGGTGGTGGTCTGCAGCAGCATCACCTCCTCCTTGCGGGCGCGGCGGTAGCGGGCCAGCAGGCGGGCGTCGCCGATGTCCTGCCAGGGCGCGGCAGCGGCAATGATCTCGGCCAGGGTCTTGGCGTCCCGGTAGCCCAGGTTGATGCCGTGGCCGGAAAGGGGGTGGATGCCGTGGGCCGCGTCGCCGATCAGGGCCAGGCGCGGTGCCGTCGGCTCGGGCACCCGCATCAGCTTGAGGGCGAAGGCGGCGGCCGGCGTCAGCAGTTCCAGCTGGCCCAGGGTGTGGTTGCCGGCGGCGGCCACCCGGGCGCACAGCTCTTCGGCAGGCAGGGCAGCGAGGGCGTCGGCGTGGGCGTCCGGGGTGGACCAGACGATGGAGATGCGGTTGCCCGGCAGGGGCAGGTAGGCCAGCACGCCGTCGTCGCGGAACCACTGATAGGCGATGTCGCCGTGGGGCTTTTCGGTGCTGAAGTTGGCCACCAGGCCCTTTTCGCCGTAGGGGCTGTAGTGGGCGGCGAGGCCGGCCCGGTTGCGCACCCAGGATTCGCGGCCGTCGGCGCCCACCAGCAGACGGGCGGAGAGGCTGCTGCCGTCTTCCAGGTGCAGCAGGGTGGCGTCGGCGCGGAATTCCAGTTCCCGGGGCGTGGCCGGGCAGAGGATGTCCACATTGCCCTGGCGCTTGACGTTTTCCCACAGCTCCTGGGCCATCAGGGAGGACTCGAGAATCCAGGCCAGTTCGGGCACGCCGCTCTGGTAGGCGGAGAAGTCGAGGCGGCTGTCGCCGTCGCCATAAACTTCCATGGCCCGTACCGGCGCCATGCGGCCGGCGTCCAGGTGCTTCCACACGCCGATGTCGGCGAGGAAGCGGGCATTGGCCGGGCTGATGGCGTAGATGCGCGCATCCCAGCCTTCGGGCCGGCTCGGCGCGCGGCCTTCCACCAGGGCGATCTTCAGGCGGGATTCCTTGAGGGCGCAGGCGAAGGCCAGGCCGGCCAGGCCGCCGCCGACGATAACGATGTCGTATTTCATGGGACGAGACTCCAGAAGCCCCGGATTGTGCCTGCCCCACCGGGGCAGCACAAGAACGGCTGCCCTTACGGTCCTCTCGTTGCCACGGGCGACGGGCCCATGTTAGAAGCGGCCCATGGATAGCGAACTGCAGTATTTCCCCGCCGTGCTCCGTTCCGAGCACGATTCCCCCATCGATGCCCTGGTGGCCCTGGGCCTGCCCCGGGAGGAGTGCATGGAACTGGTGGCCGCCTCCTGGGACCGTCCGGAACTCAGTCTCCTGGCCTGGGTGGACGGCGGCCGGGCGGTGGCGGTGCTTCCCCTGGCGGAGGGGCGCTGGGCTGCCTGCAATGCCTTTGTCGAGCAATCCTGCCGGGAGCCGAAGGAGGCCCTGCGCCGGGCCGGCAAGTTGGCCAAGCGCGGCCGGCGGGCCCTGGTGGGCGTTTGGGCCGGGGCGCCTGCTGGTACAATGGCCGGGTGAAAACCAAGCAAGACAACATAATTCTGGTGGGCCTCATGGGGGCCGGCAAGACCACCATCGGACGTCTCCTGGCCAAGCGCCTGGGGAAGCGTTTTGTCGACTCCGACCATGAGGTGGAAAGCCGTACCGGCGTTTCCATTCCGGTGATTTTCGAGATCGAGGGCGAGGCGGGCTTCCGCAAGCGGGAGTCCATGGTGATCGAGGACCTGTCCCGGGAAAGCGGCCTGGTCATGGCCACCGGCGGCGGCGTCGTGCTCAGCCCCGAGAACCGGGAGGCCATCAAGGCCGGCGGCTTCGTCGTCTATCTCTGCGCCCCCCCCGAGCTGCTCTACGCCCGCACCCGCAACGACCGCAACCGTCCCCTGCTGCAGGTGGCCGATCCCCTGGGGCGGCTGCGCCAGCTCTATGTGCAACGGGACCCCCTCTACCGGGAGGTGGCGGACATGGTCATCGACGCCTCTTCCCACTCCGCCAACGCCTCGGTGCAGCTCCTGCTGCGCGTCACCCAGTCGGCGCCCCTGGTGGGCGTCGAGCCGGCTCCCGCACCGCCAACGCCTTCTACGCCATGACTCAGCAAACCCTGCAGGTCGCCCTGGGCGACCGCTCCTATCCCATCCACATCGGCAGCGGCCTGCTGCAGCGCGCCGACCTGATCCTGCCCCACCTGGGGCGCAAGAAGGCGGTCATCGTCAGCAACGAGACCGTGGCCCCCCTTTATCTGGAGCCCCTGGCGGCCCTGCTGCGGGCCAATGGCGTGGCCGTTTCCCAGGTGGTGTTGCCCGATGGGGAGGAGTTCAAGGACTGGCCGACCCTCAACCGGATTTTCGACGCCCTGCTGGAAAGCCGAGCCGAGCGTTCCACCACCCTTATTGCCCTGGGAGGCGGGGTCATCGGCGACACCACCGGTTTTGCCGCCGCCTGCTACCAGCGCGGCATGCCCTTCATCCAGGTGCCCACCACCCTGTTGTCCCAGGTGGACTCGTCGGTGGGCGGCAAGACGGCCATCAATCATCCCCTGGGCAAGAACATGATCGGCGCCTTCTACCAGCCCAAGCTGGTGCTGGCCGACATCGATACCCTGGACACCCTGCCGGAACGGGAGCTGAAGGCCGGCCTGGCCGAGGTGATCAAGTACGGCCTGATCCGGGATTCCCAGTTCCTGGGCTGGATCGAGTCCAGCCTGCCCGGCCTGCTGGCCCGGGACAAGGCCCTGCTGGCCGAGGCCGTGTATCGCTCCTGCGCCCACAAGGCCGAGGTGGTGGCACGGGACGAGCGGGAAACGGGTGAGCGGGCCCTGCTCAACCTGGGGCACACCTTCGGCCATGCCATCGAGACCGGCCTGGGTTACGGCGTCTGGCTCCATGGCGAGGCCGTAGCGGCCGGTACGGTGATGGCGGCGGAACTGTCGGCCCGTCTCGGCTGGATCGGTCCGGCCGAGGTGGCCCGGGTGGAATCCGTCTTTCGTCTGGCCGGCTTGCCCGTCAGCGGTCCGGACCTGGGGGTGGAGCGTTACCTGGAATTGATGCGCCACGACAAGAAGGTGGAAGCGGGGAAGCTGCGCCTGGTGCTGTTCCGCGGCATCGGCGATGCGGTGGTGAGCGATGCGGCCAGCGACGAGCAGATAGCCGCCGCCATTGCCGCCCGGGTGTCTGCCGCCTGAAAACCGGTGCACCAAATAGGGCTTGGTGCGTTGGTCAAAAGCTGGCTATCACTTTAGTGTGACTTCCCAGGAGTGCAGGTCGGGTTTGAGCACTGGCGGGCGATCGGGGCATTGTTGGGCAAAGCCTTGATGGCTCACGGTTTTCGGGCTACACTATAGTGTTGCTTTTTGCACAGAAAAGGCCGGTGCCGTCCGCACCGGCTTTTTTGACGCCGTTCGGTTTATCCAGGCGGCAGTCTTAATTCATAAAAAGGACTCTAGCGTGATGGATAGTGTTGTCCCTGGTGGGGCCGTTCCCGGGCGGCAGGGCCTGTACGACCCGGCCAACGAAAAGGATGCCTGCGGCGTCGGTTTCGTTGCCCATATCAAGAACAAGAAGAGCCACGGTATCGTTGAACAGGGTCTGTTGATCCTGAAAAACCTCGACCACCGCGGCGCTACCGGTTATGACCCGCTGCTGGGTGATGGCGCCGGCATCCTGATTCAGATGCCCGATGCCTTCCTGCGTGCCGAAGCCGCCAAACTGGGCATCAACCTGCCCAAGGAAGGCGAGTACGCCTGCGGTATCGTGTTCCTGCCCCAGTCCTCCAACGGTCGTGCCGCCGCCGAATCCGCCGTGGCCCGCATCGTGCACGAAGAAGGCCAGACCTTCCTCGGCTGGCGCGACGTGCCCCGGGACAATGCCGGCCTGGCTGCCGCTGCCCGCGAGATCGAGCCGGTCATGCGCCAGGTGTTCATCGCCAAGGGCGAGAACGTCGGCGACCAGGACGCCTTCGAACGCAAGCTGTTTGTCATCCGCAAGCGGGTCGAGCATGCCGTGCGCAAGCTGAAGCTGGACGACGGCAAGCAGTTCTACATTCCGTCCCTGTCCTCCCGCACCATCAACTACAAGGGCATGCTGCTGGCCCATCAGGTGGGCGAGTACTACCTGGACCTGCAGGACGAGCGTCTCGTCTCCGCCCTGGCCCTGGTGCACCAGCGCTTCTCCACCAACACCTTCCCCACCTGGGATCTGGCCCACCCCTTCCGCATGATTGCCCACAACGGTGAAATCAACACCGTGCGCGGCAACGTGAACTGGATGAAGGCCCGCCAGAAGGCCATGTCCTCCAAGTGGCTGAAGGAAGACCTGGACAAGCTGTGGCCCCTGATCGTGGACGGCCAGTCCGACTCCGCCTGTTTCGACAACGCGCTGGAACTGCTGGTCATGGGCGGTTACTCCATGGCCCAGGCCATGATGATGCTGATCCCCGAAGCCTGGGCCGGCAATCCCCTCATGGACGAAGAGCGTCGCGCCTTCTACGAGTACCACGCCGCCCTGATGGAACCGTGGGACGGCCCCGCCGCCGTGGCCTTCACCGACGGCCGCCAGATCGGCGCCACCCTGGATCGCAACGGCCTGCGTCCCGCCCGCTATCTGGTGACCGAGGACGACCTGGTGCTGATGGCCTCCGAAATGGGCGTGCTGACCTTCCCGCAGGAGAAGATCGTCAAGAAGTGGCGCCTGCAGCCCGGCAAGATGTTCCTGATCGACATGGAACAGGGCCGCATCATCGACGACTCCGAGCTGAAGAAGTCCCTTTCCGGCGCCAAGCCCTACCGCAAGTGGATTGAAGAATCCCGCTACTTCCTCGGCGACCTGCCGGAAGCCGGCAGCGAGGCGCCCAAGGCCGACGTGCCCCTGCTCGACCAGCAGCAGGCCTTCGGCTTTACCCAGGAAGACGTGAAGTTCATCCTGCAGCCCATGGCTGCCCAGGGTGAGGAAGCCACCGGCTCCATGGGTAACGACAGCCCCCTGACCGTGCTTTCCAACAAGGAAAAGCCGCTCTACAACTACTTCAAGCAGCTGTTCGCCCAGGTGACCAACCCGCCGATCGACCCCATCCGGGAAGAGATCGTCATGTCCCTGACCAGCTTCATCGGTCCCAAGCCGAACCTGCTGGGCGTGGATGAAACCAATCCGCCCCTGCGTCTGGAAGTGCACCAGCCGGTGCTGACCAACGCCGACCTGGCCAAGCTGCGCGCCATCGACCGTTCCACCTCGGGCCGTTACAAGTCCCTGGTGCTGGACATCACCTGGCCCGCCGCCGAAGGCGCTGCCGGTTGCGAGAAGGCCCTGGAGGCCGTCTGTGCCGCCGCCGAGAAGAGCGTGGCCGACGGCTACAACGTGCTGATCCTGTCCGATCGCAGCGTCTGTGCCGAGAAGGCGCCGATCCCCGCCCTGCTGGCCACTTCCGCCGTGCATCACCACCTGGTGAAGACGGGTCTGCGCACTTCCACCGGCCTGGTGGTGGATACCGGTTCCGCCCGGGAAACCCACCACTTCGCCCTGCTCGCCGGTTATGGCGCCGAAGCCGTCTGTCCCTGGCTGACCATGGACACCCTGGCCGAGATCGCCGGCAACCTGCCGGGCAACGTCACCGCCTACGACGCCCAGAAGCGCTTCATCAAGGCCGTCAACAAGGGGCTGAACAAGGTCATGTCCAAGATGGGCATTTCCACCTACCAGTCCTACTGTGGCGCCCAGATCTTCGAAGCCATCGGCCTTTCCTCCGAACTGGTGAAGAAGTACTTCGCCGGCACCGCCACCCAGGTGGAAGGTATCGGCATCCTGCAGGTGGCCGAAGAGGCCCTGCGCGTGCACCGCGCCGCTTTCAGCAGCGACCCCGTGCTGGCCGAGAGCCTGGAGACCGGCGGCGAATACGCCTTCCGTATCCGCGGCGAAGACCACATGTGGACCCCGGATGCCATCGCCAAGCTGCAGCACTCCACCCGCTCCGGCAAGATGGACACCTACAAGGAGTACGCCAAGATCATCAACGACCAGTCCAAGCGTCACCTGACGCTGCGCGGTCTGTTCGAGATCAAGTCGGCCGGCGCTCCGGTGCCCCTGGAAGAAGTGGAACCCGCCAAGGAAATCGTCAAGCGCTTCGCGACTGGCGCCATGTCCCTGGGCTCCATCTCCACCGAGGCCCACACCACCCTTTCCGTGGCCATGAACCGCATCGGCGGCAAGTCCAACACCGGTGAAGGTGGCGAGGATGCCAACCGCTTCAAGCCGGTGAAGGCTGGCCAGAAGCTGTCCGAGATCATCGGTGCCGGCCGTATCGCCCGCGATCTGGAGCTGAAGGAAGGCGACTCCCTGCGTTCCGCCATCAAGCAGGTGGCTTCCGGCCGCTTCGGCGTTACCGCCGAGTACCTGGCCAATGCGGACCAGATCCAGATCAAGATGGCCCAGGGCGCCAAGCCCGGTGAAGGCGGCCAGCTGCCCGGCCACAAGGTCTCCGAGTACATCGGTGCCCTGCGTCACTCCGTGCCCGGCGTCGGCCTGATTTCCCCCCCGCCGCACCACGACATCTACTCCATCGAAGACTTGGCCCAGCTGATCCACGATCTGAAGAACGTGAATCCGGTGTCCTCCATCTCGGTGAAGCTGGTGTCCGAAGTGGGCGTGGGTACCGTGGCTGCCGGCGTCTCCAAGGCCAAGGCCGATCACCTGGTGATCGCCGGCCATGACGGCGGTACCGGTGCATCCCCCCTGTCCTCCATCAAGCACGCCGGCACTCCCTGGGAACTCGGCCTGGCCGAAACCCAGCAGACCCTGGTGCTGAACCGTCTGCGTGGCCGCATCCGCGTCCAGGTGGACGGCCAGATGAAGACCGGCCGCGACGTGGTCATCGGCGCCCTGCTGGGTGCCGACGAGTTCGGCTTCGCCACCGCGCCGCTGGTGGTGGAAGGCTGCATCATGATGCGCAAGTGCCACCTCAACACCTGCCCGGTGGGCGTGGCCACCCAGGACCCGACCCTGCGCGCCAAGTTCTCCGGCCAGCCGGAGCACGTGGTGAACTACTTCTTCTTCGTTGCCGAAGAAGTGCGCGAGATCATGGCCTCCATGGGCATCCGCAAGCTGGACGACCTGATCGGCCGTGCCGACCTGCTCGACATGCGCGCCGGTGTGGAGCACTGGAAGGCCCGTGGCCTGGACTACTCCAAGATCTTCTACATGCCGCCCGTGGGTGCCGACGTGGCCCGTCTGCACTGCGAGACCCAGGACCACAACCTGGGCAAGGCCCTCGATCACAAGCTGATCGAGCAGGCCAAGCCCGCCCTGGAAAAGGGCGAGAAGGTGGTGATCAACACCCAGATCATCAACGTGAACCGCACCGCCGGCGCCATGCTGGCCGGTGAGGTAGCCAAGCGTTACGGTCACGCCGGTCTGCCGGATGACACCATCCACGTGAACCTGACCGGTACCGCCGGCCAGAGCTTTGGCGCCTTCCTGGCCAAGGGCGTGACCTTCGAGCTGACTGGCGAAGGCAACGACTACGTGGGCAAGGGCCTCTCCGGTGGCCGCATCGTCATCAAGGCCCCCAAGGCCTTCCGCGGCAACACCGCCGAGAACATCATCGTCGGCAACACCGTTCTGTACGGTGCCATCGAAGGTGAAGTGTTCTTCAACGGTGTCGGCGGCGAACGCTTCTGCGTGCGCAACTCCGGCGCCACCGCGGTGGTGGAAGGCGTGGGTGACCACGGTTGCGAATACATGACCGGCGGCACCGTCGTGGTGCTGGGCCAGACCGGCCGCAACTTCGCTGCCGGCATGTCCGGCGGCGTGGCCTACGTCCTGGACGAGGACGGCACTTTCGAATCCCGCTGCAACCTGGCCCAGGTCGCCCTGGAGCCGGTGCCGGAAGAAGAAGCTGCCTCCGAGAAACTGGGCGAGTTCGGCGACGTCACCAGCCACGGCAAGGTGGACATCCGCCATCTGGCCATGGCCGACGAAGCCCTGCTCAAGGGTCTGGTCGAACGCCACCTGGAAATGACCGGTTCCACCCGGGCCAAGCAGATCCTGGACGGCTGGAGCACCTACCGCGCCAAGTTCGTCAAGGTCATGCCGAACGAGTACCGCCGCGCTCTGGCGGAACTCGCCGCCAAGAACAGCAAGCAGAAGGAGGCCGCATAAATGGGCAAGCCTACTGGTTTCATGGAGTTCCAGCGTCTGTCCGAGGCTTACGAGCCTGTCGAGGCGCGGCTCAAGCACTACAAGGAATTCGTCGGTCACCTGTCCGACGCCGATGCCAAGACCCAGGGGGCGCGCTGCATGGATTGCGGCATTCCCTTCTGCAACAACGGCTGCCCGGTGAACAACATCATTCCCGACTGGAATGACCTGGTTTACCGCGGCAACTGGGAAGAGGCCATCGCCGTCCTGCACTCGACCAACAACTTCCCCGAGTTCACCGGCCGCATCTGCCCGGCGCCCTGCGAAGCTGCCTGCACCCTGGGCATCAACGAGGCGCCCGTGGGCATCAAGTCCATCGAGCACGCCATCATCGACAAGGCCTGGGAAAACGGTTGGGTCAAGCCCCAGCCCGCCAAGGTCAAGACCGGCAAGAAGGTTGCCATCGTCGGCGGCGGTCCCGCCGGCCTGGCTGCAGCCCAGCAGCTGGCCCGTGCCGGTCACGACGTGACCGTGTTCGAGAAGAACGACCGGGTCGGCGGCCTGCTGCGTTACGGCATCCCCGACTTCAAGCTGGAGAAGGGCCTGATCGACCGCCGCATGGAACAGATGCAGGCCGAGGGTGTGACCTTCCGCACCAAGACCATCGTCGGCACCAAGACCCTGCCGGCCGGCATCGTCAATGACGCCACCACCGTGGTTTCTGCCGAGCAGCTGAGCAAGGAATTCGACGCCGTGGTGCTGACCGGCGGTTCCGAAGTCCCGCGCGACCTGCCCGTGCCGGGCCGGGAACTGAAGGGCGTGCATTACGCCCTGGAGTTCCTCATCCCGCAGAACAAGGAAGTGGCCGGCGACGGCAAGAACCCCATCCGCGCCGACGGCAAGCACGTCGTCGTCATCGGTGGTGGCGACACCGGCTCCGACTGCGTCGGTACCTCCAACCGCCACGGTGCGGCTTCCATCACCCAGTTCGAAGTGATGCCCAAGCCCCCGGTGGAAGAGAACAAGGCCCTGACCTGGCCCTACTGGCCGCTCAAGCTGCGTACCTCCTCCTCCCACGACGAAGGCTGCACCCGGGACTTCGCCGTGTCCACCAAGGAACTGATTGGTGACGGCAACGGCAACGTCAAGGCCCTGAAGGCCGTGCGTGTGGAATGGAAGGACGGCAAGATGGTGGAAGTGGCCGGTTCCGAGTTCGAGATTCCCGCCGACCTGGTGCTGCTGGCCATGGGCTTCACCAATCCGGTGGCCGGCCTGCTGGAAGCCTTCGGTGTAGACAAGGATGCCCGCGGCAACGCCAAGGCGACCACCGACGGTGCCGGCTGCTACGCCACCAACGTGCCCAAGGTCTTCGCTGCCGGCGACGTGCGCCGCGGCCAGTCCCTGGTGGTGTGGGCCATCCGCGAAGGCCGTCAGGCCGCGCGGGAGGTCGATGCCTTCCTGACCGGCGCTTCCGAACTGCCCCGCTGAGGCATCCGGAAAACGGCTCGACAAAAAACCCCGCCCCCGTGGCGGGGTTTTGTTTTGCAGGGGTATTCCCCTGTGGCATATTACGGTCTGCGCGGGACGGGAGGCCCCATGGACATGGAACTGCAAAAAGCGATGCAAGTAAGCCAAACTTTCGGTGCCCTCGACGGGCATCTCCTGATCATCCTCGGCATCCTCGTCGTCGCCGGCATTCTCGGTGGCATCGCCAACTTTTTCCTGCGTGACCGGCTGGTCGAGTCCGAGGTGCGCGAGTGGCTGAAGTATCCGGTGCTGGGCATGGTGGCTGCCCTGACCGTGCCTCTTTTCCTCAACATGATTTCCAGCAATCTGCTCGAGGGGGCCCGCACCCGTCCGGTGGATTTCTTCGTCCTGGCCGGCTTCTGCCTGCTCTATGTGGTGGCTTCCCGCCGTCTGTTCGAAAACATGGCCAACAAGCTGCTGTCCCAGCTCGACCTGGTCAAGGACGACGTGCGCCAGTTGCAGGAGCGCAAGCCGGGGGCGGTCCCGGAAGCCCAGGAAGCCGTGGTCAAGGAACTGCCGAAGGAAGCCCTGTCCTACAACGACGTCGAACTGGTGCGCGCCATTGCCGAAGAGAACTACGTGTACGGCAATCTGGCCGGCCTGGCCGAGAAGACCGGTCTGGGCCGGGAACTGATCAGCCAGCGTCTGACCGTGCTGAAAAACCTCGGCATCATCGAAACCCGCATCAACGAAAAGAACGTGCTGCACTGGTTTGTTTCCAACAAGGGCAAACAGCTCCTCGGCGACATCCTCTCCGGCCAGGAAGAGAAGAAGAGCGCCTGATCCCCTCCCCATGGCCGCCCCGGCGGCCGTGTCGCTTCTGTATCGCGGAAAAGTCCCATGAATATCGTCATCCTCGCCGCCGGCCAGGGAAAGCGCATGCATTCCCATCTGCCCAAGGTGCTTCATCCCATTGCCGGCAAGGCCCTGGCTGCCCACGTCCTGGATACCGCCCGCCATCTGGGCCAGTCCCGTATCTGCCTGGTAGTGGGCCACGGCGGCGAAGTGGTGCGCAGCGCCCTGGCTGCAGCCGATGTGGCCTGTGCCGTGCAGGAACCCCAACTGGGCACCGGCCACGCGGTGATGCAGGCCCTGCCCCTGCTGGATGGCGAGGGCATGACCCTGGTGCTTTACGGCGATGTGCCCCTGATCCAGGCCGCCACCCTGCAGCGGCTGGTGCAGGCCGCCGGCGACGGCCTGGCGGTATTGACGGTGGATCTGGAAAATCCCAAGGGCTACGGGCGCATCATCCGCGACAGCGCCGGCCGGGTGCAGCGCATCGTCGAGGAAAAGGACGCCACTCCGGCCGAGCGCCAGGTAAGGGAAACCAACACGGGCATCATGGCTTTGCCCACGGCCCGCCTGCAGGACTGGCTGTCCCGCCTCTCCAACGACAATGCCCAGGGCGAGTACTACCTGACCGACGTGGTGGCCCTGGCGGTGGCGGACGGGGTGCCGGTGCATACAGCCCAGCCGGAAGGCGAATGGGAGGTGGCCGGGGTCAATAGCAAGGTGCAGCTGGCCGAGCTGGAGCGGGTCTATCAGTTGCGCCTGGCCCACGGCCTGCTGGAGCAGGGCGTGCGCCTGGCCGACCCGGCCCGGCTCGACGTGCGCGGCCAGCTCCGCTGCGGCCGCGACGTGACCATCGACGTGGGCTGCGTCTTCGAAGGCGAGGTGGTGCTGGAGGAAGCCGTGGATATCGGCCCCTACTGCGTCCTGAAGAACGTCACGGTCAAGGCCGGCGCCCGCATTGCCGCCTTCAGCCACCTGGAAGGGGCTGTCGTCGGACCCGATGCCATCGTCGGTCCCTACGCCCGCCTGCGGCCGGGTACCGAGCTGGGGGCCGAGGCCCATGTGGGCAATTTCGTCGAACTGAAGAACAGCATTCTCGGCCCCGGTTCCAAGGCCAACCACCTGGCCTACGTGGGCGATGCCACCGTGGGCCAGCGGGTCAACATCGGTGCCGGCACCATCACCTGCAACTACGACGGCGCCAACAAGCACCGCACCGTCATCGAGGACGATGCCTTCATCGGTTCCGACTCCCAGCTGGTGGCCCCGGTCACCGTGGGCCGCGGTGCCACCCTGGGGGCCGGCACCACCCTGACCAAGGACGCCCCCGCCGATTCCCTCACCGTTTCCCGCGCCCGCCAGGTCAGCCTGGCCGGCTGGAAACGCCCCGAAAAAGTCAAAAAGTAAGGAAGTTCCATGGATGCCTATTTCACCCTTTACGTACTGACCGTCGCCCTGGCCGTGGCCGGCGGCGGCATGCTGCTCCTGGTGGGTTACATCGACACCATTCCCGCCTCCTTCGCCCACGGCTGGCGCTGGGGCGCCTGTGCCCTGCTGGTGCCGGTGCTGGGGCCCCTCTATTTCTGCTGGAAGCACTGGGCCGATTGCGCCAAGGCCGGCAAACAGCTGGTGGCCGGCACCGTGCTGATGGCCCTGGCCATGGGCGGCCTCTACGGCCTGGGTCCCTGGTTCGCCAAGCGGGCCCTGGAAATGGCGGGGAGCTGAGCCATGTGCGGCATCGTCGCGGCGGCAGCACGCAACAACATTGTTCCCATCCTCCTGGAAGGCCTGCGCAAGCTGGAGTACCGGGGTTACGACTCCGCCGGCCTGGCCATCCTCAACGGCGGCCTGCAACGCCTGCGCAGCGTCGGCCGGGTGGCCGAACTGGCGGCCCAGGCCGACAGCACCGGAGCCACCAGCGAGACCGGCATCGCCCACACCCGCTGGGCCACCCATGGCGTGCCTTCCGAGCGCAACGCCCATCCCCACATCTCCGAAGGTCTGGCGGTGGTGCACAACGGCATCATCGAGAACTACGAGTCCCTGCGGGCCGAACTGTCGGCCCTGGGCTATAGCTTCTCCTCCGAGACCGATACGGAAACCATCGCCCACCTGATCCACCACACCCTGAAGAGCGAGCCTGATTTGTTCCGGGCCGTCTGCCGCACGGTGCAGCGCCTCCAGGGCGCCTATGCCATCGCCGTGGTCAAGGAAGACGAACCGGGCCGGGTCATCGTCGCCCGGGAAGGTTCGCCCCTGCTCCTGGGTGTCGGCGAGCAGGGCAACTATGCGGCCTCGGATGCCTCCGCCCTGCTGCAGGTGACCCGTCGCATCGTCTATCTGGAAAACGGCGACGTGGCCGAACTGCGTCCCGAAAGCTGGCGCGTCGCCCGGGCCGACGGCACGCCGGTGGAGCGGCCGGTGGCCCTCTCCAGCCTGTCGGCGGACGCGGTGGAACTGGGCCGCTTCCGCCACTACATGCAGAAGGAAATCTTCGAGCAGCCCGACGCCCTGGCCAACACCCTGGAAATGGTGGGCGGCGCCAAGAGCCTGCAGGCCGGCCTCTTCGGGGCCGAAGCGGAAACCCTGCTGGGCGGCGCCACCTCGGTGCTGATCCTGGCCTGCGGCACTTCCAGCCATGCCGGCATGGCCGCCCGCTACTGGCTCGAAGCCGTGGCCGGCATTCCCTGCACCGTGGAAACGGCCAGCGAATACCGCTACCGGGAATCCGTGCCCCAGGCGGACCAGCTGGTCATCGCCATTTCCCAGTCCGGCGAGACCGCGGACACCCTGGCCGCCCTGCGCCATGCCAAGGCCCTGGGCCACCACCGCACCCTGGCCCTGTGCAACGTGCCCGAGTCGGCCATCGTGCGCGAATGCGCCCTGCGTTTCATCACCCGTGCCGGTCCGGAAATCGGCGTGGCTTCCACCAAGGCCTTCACCACCCAGCTGGCAGCCCTGTTCCTGCTGACCCTGGTGCTGGCCAAGCTCAAGGGGCGTCTCTCCGATACCGAGGAGGCTATCCAGCTGCAGGCCCTGCGCCACCTGCCCGCCGCCATCGGCAGGGCCCTGGAACTGGAGCCCCAGATCAAGGCCTGGGCCGAGCGCTTCGCCATGAAGCAGCATGCCCTTTTCCTCGGTCGCGGCATCCATTACCCCATCGCCCTGGAAGGGGCCCTCAAGCTCAAGGAAATTTCCTACATCCACGCCGAGGCCTATCCGGCCGGTGAGCTGAAGCACGGGCCCCTGGCCCTGGTGGACAAGGACATGCCGGTCATCGCCGTGGCGCCCAATGACGTGCTGCTGGAGAAGCTCAAGTCCAACCTGCAGGAAGTGAAGGCCCGGGGCGGCGAGCTGTACGTTTTCGCCGATGCGGATTCGGAAATCGCCGAGTCGGAAGGGGTGCATATCCTGCGCCTGCCGGAACACTACGGCCGCCTCTCCCCCATCCTCCACGTCATTCCCCTGCAACTGTTGTCCTACCACGCAGCCCTGGTCAAGGGCACCGATGTGGACAAGCCGCGCAACCTGGCCAAGTCGGTGACGGTGGAGTAATTCCCACCGCCGGCCGGCTTGGGTCAAGTCGGCCGGCATATTGCCGTTAACATTCCATGTGTTCTTCGCCGGCGATATCCCATGAAAATCACTTCCCTTAGCTGGACGACCGCGTCTGCCGCTTCCGCCAAGCGCAGCGAACGACAGGGAGGGGCGGACGAGGCGAGGGAAAGTGCCAAAGCCCTGGCACAGTCCATCCTCTCGCCCAAGGAAGACGAGCAGGCCAAGCGACAATCAGAGCGGGCGCGGCAGATGAACAGTTTGCTGCAACAGCTGCGCTCCATGCCGTCGGCCCAGGAGACCCGCAAGCAGGCGGCGGCCGACAAGGCCGAGATGCTGAAGAAGCGTCTGGAAATGCTCAAGTCCATGCTGATCGGGGCGACGCCGGAACAGGCCAAGGCGCTAGCCCGGCAGGTCCGCAGCATCGCCAAGGAACTGGCTTCCCTGGCCGGCAATCTGGGCGGCAACAGCGGCGGTTCCGGCGCGTCGGCCAATCTGTCCGTGAGCAGTTCGGACAGTTCCGCCAGTCAAACCACCAGTGTCGGCAGCGATGGGGCCCAGGGGACGGCAGATGGATCGGCCCAGAGCGCCGTGGCCCAGGCGACTGCGGCAGAGGCCCAGGCCGATACGGGCGGTGACGAGGCCGACAGCGCAGAGGCAGGGGCGGCCGATGAGTCGGCCGCGGCAGCCAGCGGAGCCGGTGCAGAAGCCGAAGCGGAAGCTGCGGCCGCGGTAGCTGCCGATCCGGAGGAAAAGACCGAAGACAAGAGAGCCGGCGAAAGCCGGGGCGCCACGGAGGGGGTCAGGAGCGGCGGCCAGTCCGATGCGGACAAGGCTTTGCGCAAGGCCCTGGAAGAGGTGCGCAAGGTGCTCAAGGCTGTTGCCGCCCTGCTCAAGCAGAAACTCGGACAGCAGGACAAGGATGTGCGCAGCATCCAGGAAAGCATGGCCAAGCTGGACCAGTTGATGGGGCAGGGAGGCGACGGCGTCGCCAGTGTGCCCCAGGTCTATATCGACGTGGGCGGCATGGGCGATGCCGGTGCCGCAGTTGCCGCCGTGGCCGGCGCCACGGTGAACACTCAGGCCTGAGACGGTTCCTGGCCGTTGCCGGGGCGCTCCTTCTGGGCCCGCAGGCGCTTGCGGTACTGGCTGGGCGAGGTGCCGGTCCAGGAGACGAAGGCGCGGAAGAAGGCCGAGGGGTCGGCAAAGCCCAGGTCGGCGGCAATCTGGCCCAGGGGCTGGCTGGTCTTGGTCAGGCGCGACAGGGCCAGGTCCCGGCGCAGGGCATCCTTGATGGCGCGGAAGCTGGAGCCTTCCTCCTCCAGGCGCCGGTGCAGGGTGCGGGGCGACAGGTTGAGCTGGCGGGCGACGCCGTCCAGATCGGGCAGTTCCGGCAGGGCCGCGCGCAGGATGTCGCGCACCCGCAGCACCATTTCCCGGTCCCGCCGGTAGAGGGTGGTGATCTTGCCCGGGGAGCCTTCAAGAAAACTGGCCAGGGCCGCCTCGTCGCGGCGGATGGGCAGATCCAGCAGGGTGGCGGAGAAGCTGGCGGCCAGGGAATCGGCGGCAAAGTCCGACTGGGCGGTGTAGATCAGCGCATAGTCGTCCGCATGGGCCGGGCGCGGGTAGGGGAACTGGACCCGCTCCAGGACGATGCTGCGTCCCGCCAGCCAGGAGGCCAGGCCGTGCAGCAGGCGCAGTAGCCATTCAAAGGCAAAGACCCGGCCGACGGCCAGGGGGCGCTCCTCCCGGATGCGCAGCAGGGCCAGACCGGCGCTCCCGCTTTCCAGATGCACCGACAGATCATGCAGCACCAGCCCCAGGAAGCGGGTGCTGCGTTGCAGGGCCTCGCCCAGGGTCGGTGCGCTGATGACGCTGCGGCAGAGGAATTCGAAGGTGCCCGGCGGCAGGGGCGTGGAAAAAAGGGCAAAACCCTCGTCGCCGAGTTCGGCGATGAGCAGGTTGTAGAGGGCGGCGTAACGCTCCACCGGCACCCGCACATCCGGCCGGTGCAGCACCTCCCGGCCGATGCCGGCCCGCTCCAGCAGGGGGCCGGCATCGCCGCCGCGGGCCGTGACCCCGGCCAGCATGCCCTGGACGAAGCCCATGGCCACGGTGGCCCGGGGGCGGGGCAGGGAGCTGGCGATTTTGTCAGGGTTGCTCATTGCTGCCCTGCAACACCGTGAATTGGTTGAACTTCCATATTGGCGGATTTTGCACGATTTGCGGCATGGCGGGCAATGGCCCTGGGCCGGCGGACTTTTTAAGATGTCGCCATTCTTAGAAAAACGTCGAGAAAGCCGGTCTGCCCATGAAAGCCTTTCAGGATTACTACCCGGAGAGCGTGGCCCACTGCTACGGCTGCGGCAGCCGCAACGACCACGGCCACCGCATCAAGACTTTCTGGGAAGGGGAGGAGAGCGTCACCCGCTACACCCCCGAGCCTTACCACACCGCCGTGCCCGGCTTCGTCTATGGCGGCCTGCTGGCTTCCCTGATCGACTGCCACAGCACCGGCACCGCCGCGGCCGCCATGTACCGGGCCGAAGGCCGGGAAATGGACAGCCTGCCCCCGTTCCGCTTCGTCACCGGCTCCCTGCTGGTCAAGTACCTGAAACCCACCCCCCTGGGCGTGACCCTGGAGATCCGCGGCCGCGTCAAGGAAATCAAGGGCCGCAAGGTGGTGATCGAATCCACCGTCTATGCTGAAGGCGTGGCCACGGCCAGCGGCGAAGTGGTGGCCCTGCAGATGCCCGACGACTTCGGCGCCTGATACTCCCGAACCCTGCGCCGGCCGTTACGCCGGCTCCATCCCATCCGCCTATTGGAGCGACATCATGACCGACCTCTCCATCGCCAAGAAAATCGTCCCCTACAAGCCGAAGAACAAGGTGCGCTTCATCACCGCCGCCTCCCTCTTCGACGGCCATGACGCCTCCATCAACATCATGCGGCGCATCCTGCAGTCCACCGGCTCCGAGGTGATCCACCTGGGCCACAACCGTTCCGTCGGCGACATCGTCAATGCGGCCCTGCAGGAAGACGTGCAGGGCATCGCCATCACCTCCTACCAGGGCGGCCACGTCGAGTTCTTCAAGTACATGATCGACCTGCTGAAGGAAAACGGCGGCGAGAACATCAAGGTCTTCGGCGGCGGCGGCGGCGTCATCGTGCCCTCCGAGATCAAGGAACTGCACGAATACGGCGTGACCCGCATCTATTCGCCGGAAGACGGCCAGCACCTGGGCCTGCAGGGCATGATCAACGACGTGGTGGAGCAGTCCGACTACAATCTCACCACCCTGGCGCCCCAGAAGCCCGAGGAAGTCATGGCGGCCCTGCAGTCCGGCAACCGCCGCGCCCTGGCCCGCATCGTCTCCGCCCTGGAAAACGGCGCCTACCCCGAAGGCCTGCGCAAGCAGATCGTCGAAGCCGCCGCCCTGGTGGCCACCACCCCGACCCTGGGCATCACCGGCACTGGCGGTGCCGGCAAGTCCTCCCTCACCGACGAGCTGGTGCGCCGCTTCCGCCTGGACCAGGAAGACGGCCTGAAGCTGGCCATCATCTCCATCGACCCCTCCCGCAAGCGCACCGGCGGCGCCCTGCTGGGTGACCGCATCCGCATGAATGCCATCGAGCATCCCAACATCTTCATGCGCTCCCTGGCCACCCGGGAGACCGGTTCCGAGATTTCCGCCGCCCTGCCCGAGGTCATCGCCGCCTGCAAGCTTTCCGGCTTCGACCTGATCATCGTCGAGACCTCCGGCATCGGCCAGGGCGACGCCGCCATCGTGCCTTTGGTGGATGCCTCCCTCTACGTCATGACTCCCGAGTTCGGCGCTGCCTCCCAGCTCGAGAAGAT
Organism: Azospira sp. MPR-E4; assembly: GCF_058809645.1. Classification (NCBI taxonomy): domain Bacteria; kingdom Pseudomonadati; phylum Pseudomonadota; class Betaproteobacteria; order Rhodocyclales; family Rhodocyclaceae; genus Azospira; species Azospira sp. MPR-E4. The sequence goes on from NZ_JBXAST010000002.1 coordinate 156,332, forward strand.
CGACATGCTGGACTTCGCCGATTTCGTCGCCATCAACAAGTTCGACCGCAAGGGCGCCGAAGATGCCCTGCGCGACGTGCGCAAGCAGTACCAGCGCAACCGGGAGCTGTTCACCCAGTCCCCCGACGAAATGCCCGTGTTCGGCACCATGGCCGCCCGCTTCAACGACGACGGTGTCACCGCCCTGTACCAGGCCATCCTGCCCAAGCTGGTGGAGTTCGGCCTCAAGGCCAAGGCCGGCAAGCTGCCCGTGGTGACGGTGAAGGAATCCTCCCGCGGCCGCGCCATCGTGCCGGTGGAGCGCACCCGTTACCTGGCCGAGATCGCCGACACCCTGCGCGCCTACCACAAGCATACCGAAGAGCAGGTGAAGATCGCCCGGGAGCGCCAGTCCCTGCGCATTTCCAAGGACCTCTTCAACAGCTACGACGAGGCTGCCAAGGCCGCCCTGCCCAAGTTCGACGAGCTCATCGCCTGCAAGGAAAGCGAGCTGGACGCCAAGGCCAAGAAACTGCTCGACATGTGGCCCGACACGGTCAAGGCCTATTCCGGCGACGAGTACGTGGTGAAAATCCGCGACAAGGAAATCCGCACCAAGCTGGTCTCCGAGTCCCTTTCCGGGACCAAGATCAAGAAGGTGGTGCTGCCCCGCTTCACCGACGACGGCGAGACCCTGCGTTTCCTGATGAAGGAAAACGTCCCCGGCTCCTTCCCCTACACCGCCGGCGTCTTTGCCTTCAAGCGCGAGGGTGAGGACCCCACCCGCATGTTTGCCGGCGAGGGCGATGCCTTCCGCACCAACCGCCGCTTCAAAAAGGTCTCCGAAGGCATGCCGGCCCACCGCCTATCCACCGCCTTCGACTCCGTCACCCTGTACGGCTGTGACCCGGATGTGCGTCCCGACATCTACGGCAAGATCGGCAACTCCGGCGTTTCCATCGCCACCCTGGACGACATGAAGGTGCTGTACTCGGGCTTCGACCTGGTCTGCCCCACCACCTCCGTCTCCATGACCATCAACGGTCCGGCGCCGATCATCCTGGCCTGCTTCTTCAACACCGCCATCGACCAGCAACTGGACAAGTTCCGTGCCGACAACGGCCGCGAACCCACGGAAGACGAAGCCGAGAAGATCCGCGAGTGGGTGCTGTCCTCCGTGCGCGGCACGGTGCAGGCCGACATCCTCAAGGAAGACCAGGGCCAGAACACCTGCATCTTCTCCACCGAGTTCGCCCTGAAGATGATGGGCGACATCCAGGAGTTCTTCGTGCACAACCAGGTGCAGAACTTCTACTCGGTCTCCATCTCCGGTTACCACATCGCCGAAGCCGGCGCGAACCCCATCTCCCAGCTGGCCTTCACCCTGGCCAACGGCTTCACCTACGTGGAGTCCTACCTGGCCCGGGGCATGCACATCGATGACTTTGCCCCCAACCTGTCCTTCTTCTTCTCCAACGGCATGGACCCGGAATACTCCGTCATCGGCCGGGTGGCCCGCCGCATCTGGGCCGTGGCTATGAAGAACAAGTACGGCGCCAACGAACGCAGCCAGAAGCTGAAGTACCACATCCAGACTTCCGGCCGTTCCCTGCACGCCCAGGAGATGGACTTCAACGACATCCGCACCACGCTGCAGGCTCTCATCGCCATCTACGACAACTGCAACTCCCTGCACACCAACGCCTACGACGAGGCCATCACCACCCCGACCGAAGAGTCGGTGCGCCGCGCTATGGCCATCCAGCTCATCATCAACCGGGAATGGGGTGTCGCCAAGAACGAGAACCCCAACCAGGGCGCCTTCATCATCGACGAGCTGACCGACCTGGTGGAAGAGGCCGTACTCAAGGAGTTCGAGGCCATCGCCTCCCGCGGCGGCGTCCTCGGTGCCATGGAAACCGGCTACCAGCGCGGCAAGATCCAGGAAGAGTCGCTCTACTACGAGCACAAGAAGCACGACGGCTCCTACCCCATCATCGGCGTGAACACCTTCTTGAATCCCAAGGGCAGCGCCCAGGTGGAGATCGAGCTGGCCCGTTCCACCGAAGAGGAGAAGCAGTCCCAGATCGCCCGCCTCAAGGACTTCCACCAGCGCAATGCCGACAAGGCGCCGGCCATGCTGGCCAAGCTGAAGCAGACGGTGATCGAGAACGGCAACGTCTTCGCCGTGCTGGTGGAGGCGGTGCGGGTCTGCTCCCTGGGCCAGATCACCGGTGCCCTCTACGAGGTGGGCGGCCAGTACCGGCGCAGCATGTAAGGCCCCGGCCGGGGCAGCCGCGGCCCAGGCGGGCCGCCTGGGCCGGCCTCGTAACAAGGAATAAACCAAAGGAGAAAAAGGAGACAGCGCCGGCATTGCCCCAGGGCAGGCCGGCTCCAAGAAGAACCTCTGCTGTGTTTGCGAACCGGGCCTGGTGCCCGGTTTTTTTTCGCCCCTGCCGGGAGGCAGAAGGGACGGCATTTCTGAGCCTGTCTGGCCTGAGAGTCAGGCGGATACTGGGCTATGACGGTGCCATCGCCAGGTGGCAACAAAAACGCCGGCCCCGGGCCATGGGCCCTGCAGGTCGGCGTCCTTTCTTTCTTGTGGCGGGGATGTCAGTCCGCCGCCGCGCTCTGCCTTAGTCGCAGAAACGCACCCACTCTTCCAGGGGCGCGCGCTCGGTGCGCAGCTTGTTCTCCGGCTTGCTTTCGTCCGCATAGCCCAGGGCCATGCCGCACACCACCATCTCGTTTTCCGGCAGGTTCAGCTGTTCGCCGATGATGCGGTGGAACTGGGTGAAGGCGGCCTGGGGGCAGGTGTCCAGGCCCCGGGCCCGGGCGGCCAGCATGATGGTCTGCACGAACATGCCGTAATCGAACCAGCTGCCCTGCTGCATGATGCGGTCGATGGTGAAGATGAGGCCCACCGGCGCATCGAAGAAGGTGTAGTTGCGACCGTGCTGAGCATGCATGCGGGCGGCGTCGCCCTTCTTGATGTCGAGCAGGCCGTAGAGATCCAGGCCCACCTTGCGCCGGCGGTCGATGTAGGGGGAGACCCACTTGGCCGGGTAGTAGGGATATTCCTCGGTATGGGTCTGGGCCTCTTCCGGATCGTTGTAGGCGGCGAGTATTTTCTGGGACAGCTGGTCCTTGGCGTTGCCGGTCAGCACGTACACCTTCCACGGCTGCACATTGGTGCCGGAAGGGGCGCGGGAGGCGATGCGCAGGATCTCCTCCAGGGTCTCCCGGGGCACCGGCGTGGGCAGGAAGGCCCGCACGGAACGACGGGAATCGATGGTTTCATCGACGAGGCGTTGGCGATCGGTGGTCATGGATTTTCCTTGTCTCTCTCAGTGTGGGGTGAAGCGAATCAGGCGCCGAAGCGGCGCAGTCCTTCCAGGTCGATGACGGTGACGCCGCCATACTCGACCCGCAGCAGGCCGTGCTCCTCCAGCAGCTTGAGGGCCTGGTTGGCCCGCTGCCGGGAGACCCCGGCCAGGTAGCCGATTTCCTCCTGGGAAATCTGCAACTGGGGCCCGATGCCCGGGTAGAGCACGGGATTGAAAAGGGAGGCGACGCAGCGGGCGATGCGGGCGTCGGTTTCCAGCAGCCGGTCCATTTCCACCCGGCCGATGAACTGGCCGAGACGCTCGTTGAGCTGGTTGAGCAGGAAGCGGTTGAAGGGAATGCTGTGGTCCAGCAGCCACTGGAAGGTGGTGCGGCTCATGCAGGCCACCTGGGAGTCGCGCAGGGCCACCACGTCGTAGCGGCGGGGCTCGTTCTTGAGCATGGAGCCCTCGCCGAACCAGCCGCCGGCGGGCACCCCGGTGAAGGTGGCGGTCTTGCCGGTGACCCCGTGGCTGGCGATTTTCACCAGGCCGTCGATGACCCCGAGCCAGTAATCCACGGGCTCACCCTTGTAACAGACGAATCCTCCCGCCGGAATGCGGCGCACAAAAGTGCCGGCCTCGATTCGGGCGAATTCCTCGCCAGTCAGTTCCCTGCCCCAGGTGGTGCTGTGCAACAACTCGGAGAGCGTCAGCATTTATTTAGCCAATTGTCAGGTCGACGACAATTATAGCCATGACGCGTCGCTAAATTGAGACCAAATGCCAGCCGGCGACCCTCCTCGATGAGGTGTTCGACCAGGGTGGAGGAGACAAGCCGGAGCAGGGTTACCGGGAAGACCGGAGCCCCGTTCCAACACCGAAGCAGAACCCGGAATTTCCCATCAGGGAAGGGCCGGACAAAACCGCAAGCCGGCATCGGTTATGCGGGGATAACAATGGAGGAGATGTTATGCCGGAAGTGGCTTCTTCCCAGGCGGCGCACACCCGTAATCTGACGGGTGAGACCTTCCCGCGCCTGCTCTTTCACCATGCCCAGGTGCGGGGCCAGCACCCCGCCATGCGCGAGAAACATCTCGGCATCTGGCAGACCTGGACCTGGGCCGAGGTGGCCGAGAACGTCCGGGCCCTGGCCTGCGGCCTGGCCGAACTGGGCTTCAAGCGCGGCGACAACCTGGCCATCATCGGCGACAACCGTCCGCGCCTGTACATGACCATGGCGGCGGTGCAGAGCCTCGGCGGCGTGCCGGTGCCCCTGTACCAGGACGCGGTGGCCAACGAGATGCTGTTCGTGCTCCAGGATGCGGGCATCCGCTTCGCCATCGTCGAGGACCAGGAACAGGTGGACAAGCTGCTCGAAGTGCGGGAGCAGCTGCCCCAGCTGGACCACATCATCTACGACGATCCCCGGGGCATGCGCCACTACAACCAGCCCTTCATCCATGACATCGAAGCCGTCATGGCCATGGGCCGCATCCACCACCAGAACCATCCCGATTTCCTCGAGCGGGAGATCGAGCAGGGCGTCACCACCGACACCGGCGTCATGCTCTACACCTCGGGTACCACCGGCAAGCCCAAGGGCGTCTGCCTGGCCCACCAGGCCTTCATCGCCGCCGCCAAGGGCGGTTGCCAGTTCGACCAGCTGACGCAGGACGAGGACATCCTCTCCTACCTGCCCATGGCCTGGGTCGGCGACCACCTGTTCTCCTTCGCCCAGGCCCTGGTGGCCGGCTTCACCATCAACTGTCCCGAGTCCGGCGACACGGTGATGACCGACCTGCGGGAGATCGGTCCCACCTACTACTTCGCCCCGCCCCGGGTGTTCGAGAACCTGCTGACCCAGGTGATGATCCGCATGGAGGACGCCGGCGCCATCAAGCGCAAGCTGTTCGCCTGGGCCATGGACGTGGCCAAGCGCTGCGGAGCCGAGATCCTGGACGGCAAGCCCGTTTCCGGCAGCGACCGGCTGGCCTACGCCGTGGCCAACCTGCTGGTGATCGGGCCCCTCAAGAACGTCCTGGGCATGAGCCGCATCCGCGTCGCCTACACCGCCGGCGCTGCCATCGGTCCGGACCTGTTCCGTTTCTACCGCTCCATCGGCGTGAACCTGAAGCAGCTCTACGGCCAGACCGAGACCTGCGCCTACGTCTGCCTGCAGCCCGACGGTCAGATCAAGCTGGATTCCGTCGGCAAGCCGGCTCCCGGGGTGGAGGTGAAGATCGCCGACAACGGCGAGATCCTGGTCAAGGGGCCCATGCTGCTCAAGGAGTACTACCAGCGTCCCGATGCCACCGCCGAGGCCATCAACGGCGAGGGCTACTTCATGACCGGCGATGCGGGCTTCTTCGACGAGGACGGCCACCTGAAGATCATCGACCGGGCCAAGGACGTGGGCAAGATGGCCAACGGCGCCATGTTTGCCCCCAACTACATCGAGAACAAGCTCAAGTTCTTCCAGTACGTGAAGGAGGCAGTGGCCTTCGGCAACGGCCGCGAGCAGGTGTGTGCCTTCATCAACATCGACATGGGCGCCGTCGGCAACTGGGCCGAGCGCCGCGGCATCTCCTACTCCGGCTACACCGACCTGGCCGCCAAGCCCGACGTGTACAACCTGATCCAGGAGTGCGTCGAGGAGGTCAATGCCCAGCTGGTGCACGACGGCATGCTGGCCGACTCCCAGATCCACCGCTTCCTCATCCTGCACAAGGAACTGGACCCGGACGACGACGAACTGACCCGGACCCGCAAGGTGCGGCGCAACTTCGTCTCGGAAAAGTACGCGGTGCTGATCGACGCCTTCTATGCAGGCAAGACATCCCAGTTCATCGAGACCCAGGTGAAATTCGAAGACGGCCGCGTCGGCAAGGTGGCGGCGGATCTGGTGATCCGCGATGCCAAGACCTTCCCCGTGGTGCGCCAGGCCGCCTAATCCCGAACGGAGCGTTTCATGAGCGAACAAAACCAGAATGGGCGCCGGGTCGGCGAGGTGATCCTCGACCTGCAGAACATCTCCCTGCGCTTCGGCGGGGTGAAGGCCCTCACCGACATTTCCTTCAACGTGAAGGAACACGAGATCCGCGCCATCATCGGCCCCAACGGCGCCGGCAAGAGCTCCATGCTCAACGTCATCAACGGGGTGTACCACCCCCAGGAAGGCCGCATCGTCTTCCACGGCGAAGAGCGCAAGAAGATGGAGCCCCACATGGCGGCCACCCAGGGCATCGCCCGCACCTTCCAGAACATCGCCCTGTTCAAGGGCATGAGCGTGCTCGACAACATCATGACCGGGCGCATCACCAAGATGAAGTGCGGCTTTCTGGAGCAGGCCCTGTACCTGGGGCGGGCCCAGAAGGAAGAGCTGGCCCACCGGGAGAAGGTGGAGGAGGTCATCGACTTCCTGGAAATCCAGCACATCCGCAAGACCCCGGTGGGGCGCCTGCCCTACGGCCTGCAGAAGCGGGTGGAGCTGGGCCGGGCCCTGGCCGCCGAGCCTTCCCTGCTGCTGCTGGACGAGCCCATGGCCGGCATGAACGTGGAAGAGAAACAGGACATGTGCCGCTTCATCCTGGATGTGAACGACCAGTTCGGCACCACCATCGTCCTCATCGAGCACGACATGGGCGTGGTGATGGACATCTCCGACCGGGTGGTGGTCCTGGATTACGGCAAGAAGATCGGCGACGGCACGCCTGACGATGTGCGCAACAACCAGGAGGTGATTTCCGCCTACCTGGGCGTGGCCCACTAAAAGGAGGAACGGAACATGCAATTCTTTTTCGAAGTGCTGATCGGCGGCCTGCTCTCGGGGGTGATGTATTCCTTCGTGGCCCTGGGCTTCGTCATGATCTACAAGGCCTCCGGCGTCTTCAATTTCGCCCAGGGCGCCATGGTCTTCTTCGCCGCCCTGACCTTCGTCGGCTTCCAGGAAATGGGGGCGCCCTTCTGGCTGGCCCTGATCCTGGCCTTCGGCGCCATGGTGCTGCTGGGCATCGCCACCGAGCGCATCGTCCTGCGGCCCCTGGTGAACCAGCCCCACATCACCCTGTTTATGGCCACCATCGGCCTCACCTTCTTCGTCGAAGGCCTGGCCCAGGGCATCTGGGGCTCCACCGTGCGCGGCCTGGACCTGGGCATCCAGGACGAGCCCATCGAGTGGATCATGGACAAGGCGGGCATCCTGGTTTCCAGCTTCGACCTCTTCGCCGCCGGCGTTGCCGCGGCCCTGGTCACCCTGCTGGCCCTGTTCTTCCAATACACCCGGGTGGGCCGCGCCCTGCGGGCCGTGGCGGATGACCACCAGGCGGCCCTCTCCATCGGCATCCCGCTGCAGAACATCTGGCGCATCGTCTGGGCCGTGGCCGGCTTCGTCGCCCTGGTGGCGGGCCTGCTCTGGGGCGCCCGCAACGGGGTCCAGTTCGCGCTCACCTTCACCGCCCTGAAAGCCTTGCCGGTATTGATTCTCGGCGGCTTCACCTCGGTCCCCGGCGCCATCGTCGGCGGCCTCATCATCGGTTCCACCGAGAAGCTGGCGGAAGTGTATCTGGGGGGCTATGTGGGCGGCGGCATCGACTCCTGGTTCCCCTATGTGATGGCCCTCGCCTTCCTGCTGATCCGGCCCGAAGGCCTGTTCGGCGAGAAGCACATCGACCGGGTTTAAGGAGAGGATAAAACCATGCTTTACCGTGAAGCCGGACAATTCAAGACCAGCTACGCTGCCGACCAGCAGATCTTCCCCATCCGCCAGGACCGTATCGCCATCGGCCTGATCCTGGTGGTGGCGGCCCTGGTGGTGCCCATGGTGGCGAGCGAATACTGGATCAAGGCCATCCTGATCCCCTTCCTCATCTTTTCCCTGGCGGCCCTGGGCCTCAACATCCTCACCGGCTACGCCGGCCAGCTGTCCCTGGGCTCCGCCGCCTTCATGGCGGTGGGGGCCTTCGCCGCCTACAACTTCATGGGCCGCATCGAGGGCATGCCGGTGCTGCTGGCCTTCGTTGGCGGTGGCCTCTCGGCGGCGGCCGTGGGCATTCTCTTCGGCCTGCCCTCCCTGCGCATCAAGGGCTTCTACCTGGCGGTGGCGACCCTGGCGGCCCAGTTCTTCATCGTCTGGGCCCTGACCAAGTTCGGCTGGTTCTCCATGGATTCCTCCTCCGGCGTCATCACCGCCCAGGAGATCCAGATTCTCGGCTACCGCTTCGACACGCCCATTTCCCTCTACCTGCTGGTGCTGACCATCGTGGCGGTGATGGCACTGGCGGCCAAGAACATGGTGCGCAGCTCCGTCGGCCGGGCCTGGATGGCGGTGCGGGACATGGACGTGGCGGCCGAGGTGATCGGCATCCGCATCATGCACACCAAGCTTCTGGCCTTCGCCATCAGCTCCTTCTACTGCGGTGTCGCCGGCGCCCTCTACGCCTATGCCTACCTGGGCACGGTGGAGCCGGAAGGTTTCAACCTGGACCTGTCCTTCAAGATCCTGTTCATGATCATCATCGGCGGGGTGGGCTCCATCATGGGCTCCTTCCTCGGCGCGGCCTTCATCGTGCTGCTGCCGATTTTCCTGGACGTGCTGATCCAGGATTTCCTCACCGGCCTCCTGCCCCCCAGCATCAGCTCCAACCTGCAGCTGATGGTTTTCGGCGGGCTCATCATCTTCTTCCTCATCGTCGAGCCCCACGGCCTGGCGAGACTGTGGCAGATCGGCAAGGAAAAGCTGCGTCTGTGGCCTTTCCCCCACTAACCCAGGCATTGGAAGTCAAAGCAGCACCCACATAATCAGTAGAGGAGACAAGACAATGAAAGTGAAAACCATCGCCCTGTTCGCTGCCGCGGTAGCTTCCGCAGCGGTTTCCGGTTCCGTCCTGGCTCAGGCCAAGGAACAGTTCATCGGCCTGCCTTCCTACCGGGTCGGTCCCTATGCGGCCGGCGGCTCCGGCATCTACGGCGGCTGGATCGACTACATGACCCTGGTCAACGAGCGGGACGGCGGCATCAACGGCGTCAAGCTGACCTGGGAAGAATGCGAGACCGAGTACAACAACGCCCGCGGCGTGGAGTGCTACGAGCGGCTGAAGAAGAAGGGCGCCACCGGCAACACCACCTTCCAGCCCCTGTCCACCGGCATCACCTACTCGGTGCTGGACAAGGTGGCCCAGGACAAGATCCCCATGGTGACCATCGGCTACGGCCGTACCGACGCGGCTGACGGCCGGGTCTTCCCCTGGGTCTTCCCCATGATCACCACCTACTGGTCCCAGGCCACCGGCATGGTCAAGTACATCGGCCAGAAGGAAGGCGGCCTGGACAAGCTCAAGGGCAAGAAGATCGTCTATCTCTACCATGACTCCGCCTTCGGCAAGGAAGGCATCCCGGTGCTGGAGAAACAGGCTGCCAAGCACGGCTTCAACCTGAAGACCATCCCCGTGGCCCACCCGGGCAACGAGCAGCAGTCCCAGTGGCTGACCATCCGCCAGGAGCGTCCCGACTGGGTGATCCTGTGGGGCTGGGGCGTGATGAACCCGACCGCCCTCAAGGCTGCCGCCAAGACCGGCTTCCCGCGGGAGAAGATGGTGGGCGTGTGGTGGTCCGGTGCCGAGGAAGACACCGTGCCCGCCGGCGATGCCGCCAAGGGCTTCACCGCCGCCGGCTTCAACGTGGCCGGCACCAACTACCCGGTGGTGAAGGCGATCCAGGACAACGTCTACAAGAAGAACAAGGGCAACATGGAAGACAAGTCCCGGGTCGGCTCCGTCTATTACAACCGGGGCGTGGTGCACGGCATCATCACCGTGGAAGCCATCCGCGTCGCCCAGGAGAAGTTCGGCAAGGGTAAGCCCCTTACCGCCGAGCAGGCCCGCTGGGGCTTCGAGCATCTGCAGATCGATGCCAAGCGCCTCAAGGAACTGGGAGCCGAAGGCTTCATGCCCGACCTGACCATCACCTGCGCCGACCACGAAGGTTCCGGCAAGGTGAAGTTCCAGCAGTGGGACGGCAAGGCCTGGAAGGTGGTTTCCGACTGGGTCGATGCGGATAAGGACATGGTCCGTCCCATGATCGAGGAATCCGCCGGCAAGTACGCCAAGGAAAAGGGCATCACCCCGCGTGACTGCAGCAAGGAAGGCTGAGGCGCCCTAGCGACCTGAGCCCGGGACGGGGCCGGCTGCTGTTGTCCCTGACGTTCGCCATCGGCATCGGCCTGATCATGGCCCTGCTCTTTCGCGCCGACGACAGCG